>CALFHQ010000989.1 GCA_937876385.1 uncultured Pseudomonadota bacterium | reverse complement strand
CGGCTGTCCCACTCAAAAAATTGCGATCCAACGTCCGTCAACTCCTCATGGAACTCCCCCAACGCATCACAGACGAAGGGAACAGAAGCACCGGGAAAGGGCAACGTTCCCCCCTCCTTGGCCCACTGCTGCTCCATCTTCTGGAGCTTCTCCAAATGATCCCTGAGCCCTTCCCTTTTCTGGAGGATCTCGGACAGCTTTCCTTCGGCCTCGGTGGGTGGCCGACAACGGGATGAGCACTCTTGCAGGTCCACCAATGAGTACAAGGACAAAGAGAACTCAAACAAGGGCCAGACATAGAACTTTAGTGGCTTGCCGCGCTCGCACCGTGGCAGGAAGTCACGGTACTCGGGATGCCGTGATAGCCGTTCGGCTCGAAACTTGTACCGGGGCCCCAACTTGTTCACCCCTCGAATCAGGGAGCGTCGTCGAGCCATCAGGTCGTGCAGGTCCGTGTACGTACGGTCCCCTTTGCACGCACCGCCAAACTGCAGATGGAGCAACTCCTGGGAGATGGAACGGGAGGAGAGGGTCCGGCAATCGTAGCTGTCGGCAGTAAGAGAAATCAGACGATTCAGAGAGCCCACGGCCGCCACCTGCCACCGGCGACAAGCCCGATGATACCGGCCTCGACATAGACGCTTCACTTCGATGACGTCCCGAACTCGAATGAGGTCGTGATGGATGTTTTGAACCGTCTCCTCACAACCGTCGCCCTCCACCACGGGAAAGAACTCCTTGAGGCAACCCTCTCGACACGACTGGTATCGAACCTGAGTCATGTAGCCGGAGGCAAGACGAGGAACTACGAGGAGCAGTGCGAGGAGAGGCAGAAAGAACCACAGCAGGCTACAACGGACGGGAGTCTCAGCTCTTCTAAACGATGGAAACATATCCTCCTGGCAACAAGTCTATTCCTTGATCTCGATCGAGTCGGGCTCCAACTCAATTACCGAAGCCAACTCAGCGTCAACAGTCGAAGATTCAGCAACAGCCGCTTCCCGTGCCACCTTGACGGAATGACCGACGCCGCACTCCATGAGAGCGGCCAGACGCTGAATGGAAGCCACCAACTGGCTCTGTTCCCAACCCTCGAGGTGGGCGAACTCATCCAGAAACCGGGCCTCGAACGGTGACGGCGAGGACGAAAGCAGCTCCACACCCACATCAGTCAGGCTTACCCAAACCTTGCGGCGGTCGTTCGAGCTCCGGCGGCGCAAGACAATCCCCCTGGCAGCCAGACGGTCCAGAATTCCTGTAACCGTCGCATTGGACAACCGGATGGTGCCGGCCAGTTGCCCAGGGGTGGTCTCCGCTCTCTCTCCCAACTCCCGCAAAACCGCTAGCTGCGGACCCGTAAGACCAAAGCGCTGCACCAGTCGTCGAGAATACACGTCCTGCACGCGCATGATCCGGCGCAGCCCAGACAGAATCTCCTCGACCTTTCCTCGCTCTCGTTCCATTACAACCCTCACCAAAGAGTGCGGCATCTTTTTAGCATACAAACTACTTTTGGTCAACCAAGCGGCTCGACTGGAGAGCCTGGCTACCAGTAAGTGGTTGCTCTTTATGGCATCTAGTGATAAGTTATCCCCGCACGCGTGGCTTCAAAGGAGTCACAACTCTTTTGTGTGCTAAGCAAAGAACCCCTTCCCGTCGGTCGTTCAGGCGGGAAATTGTAGACACTCACTACCCCAGGAGATTGCAGATTGCGACCCGAAAAGCTCGACCCTGAAGCACTGGAAATGACCATTCGTGACGGCTCCCAGGGACTTCCTGATTGGTTGGAAAGAAAACCTCTGGTGGACTTTCTCCACTTCAACATGAAGCCCTACGAAGACCGGATTCCGGACATCGAGAAGGCCCTCGACTACTGCATGGACAGCGAGAAAGGCAAAGGAGGATTCCTCGTTCTGGTACGAAATAACGAGGAACTGGCCGGAGTCCTGGTGGTCCTTCACACCGGAATGTCCGGGTATATTCCAGATCACATCGTCCTCTTTGTTTCGGTGCGACCCGATCTTCGAGGCCATGGAATCGGGTCCCGAATGGTCGATGCAACCCTCGAGCGCTGCCCGGGTCAAGTGAAGCTCCACGTGGACTTCGACAACCCCGCAAAGCACCTCTACGAACGCAAAGGCTTCATTGCGAAATACACCGAGATGAGGTACCTCAAATGAACCGAGTCGTCATCAACGTTGAAGCCCTCTATCACAACCTCCGGGTCATCGACTCCTGGATCACCAATGCCGGCGCCCGCTGGTCCCTGGTGACCAAGGTGTTGTGCGGCCACGAGGCCACCATCAAGGCGTTGGGGGAGCTGGGGGTGAATTCCATGGCCGACTCTCGCCTCGCCAACCTGGAGTCCATCGACCGGAACGTTCCCACCCGAGAGTCCTGGTACCTGCGCCTCCCGCACCTTTCCGCCATTGAACGGATCGTTGCACTATCCGACGTGAGTCTCAACAGCGAAATCGACGCGATTCAAGCCCTCAACATGGAAGCGGCGCGGCAAAAAAAGCGCCACGGCATTGTCATCATGATCGAGCTGGGAGACCTTCGAGAAGGGATCCTTCCAGGCTCCCTGGTGAAATTCTACAAGCAGGTCTTCGAGCTTTCCAATATCGCGGTCCTCGGCATCGGCTCGAATCTGGGTTGCCTTTCAGGGGCCGTCCCCAACGTTGAACAGTACATGCAGCTTTCCATGTACAAGGAGCTGCTGGAGCTGAAATTCGGAGTGAAGCTACCCATCATCTCCGGTGGCTCTTCAGCGGTTCTTCCGCTCCTCCTGGATGGCTCCCTGCCAAAGGCGATCAACCACTTCCGCATTGGCGAATCGGTCTTCCTCGGCACCGAGCCGGTGTCTGGAGCCGTGATGCCGGGTTTGCGGGACGACGTCGTCACCGTGGAAGCGGAGTTGGCAGAGATCAAGGAGAAGAGCCTGGTGCCCCTCGGGGAGACAACCGAGATGACCCCCTTTGAAACCACCTCTCAGACACTCCTTCAACCGGGACAGCGGGGCTATCGGGCGGTAGTCACCGTCGGCCAACTCGACACCGACGTAGGCGGGCTGACCCCCAAAGACCCCAGCTTTCAGATAGCGGGGGCAAGCAGTGATTTGTGCGTGGTCAACGTGGGCGCCGCAGCCGGTGACCTCAGGGTCGGAGATACGATCCAGTTCAGCCCGAACTACGCGGCACTTCTTCGTCTCATGGCCGGGCAATACGTGGACAAAGTCGTCGACCCGCCCGTGGAAGCCATGAAGAAACGCCCGTCCATGGAATTGGATGTGCCATCCATCCTCGAAGGAATCGGCATCAGCAGAGTCGCCTGACCAAAGTTCGTCAGGGGATCTCCCCTCGGGCCAGCATCGAAACCAAGGTCGAATTGCCCTCCCAGTCCTCTCGGGCCGCCTTGTACCCTCTAATCTTCTTCACATACGGGCAGTCAGCGGGAAGAGCCTGCCGGTTGATGGCCTCGGAAATCTCCAGGCACTCCACGTCGGACCGATGCAGGCGATCATCGTAGCAAGTGCACAGCCTGCTCACCGGGTCAAAGTGCAGGCAGTACACCGGAAGGACATAGTGCTCCCCCTCGAACCAGGCCTTCTCTCGACAACAGCGACCGCAACGCAGGCAAATGGCCTCGTGGTCGGCACCATCAACTCTCACGCACTGCCTCCCATCAACCCCCTCACCATCCTCGCCCAAAGCCGCCAACGGCGAGGGCTCACTGCCCTGGGATGCAGCCGATACGCCCCCGCAACCGGAGCCACCATCGACCCTCCCAACGCCACCCGTGCTCCCAACGCCGGTGCCGCCGCAGAGAGTCGAGCCAATCCGAAAGCCAGATCCGGAGTCGGCAAGGGGGTCTTCAAGGAAAGTCCCGATTCGAAGGTCGACACGCCAAAGATCCCGTGCCTCACCATCATGTCCACCTGACTGCTCGATAGTTGGCGGAACATCTGCGTCGCTACCGCCACAGAACCCAGCATGGCGCCCAAACCCTGGTGAAAACGGTGTTCATAAGCCCAAACAGACTCCAGCGACCCCAGATCCTCACCCTCCGCAACACTCTCCACCAACGCCCGAGCAGCCAACATCCCCGTGCCCACCCCACTTCCATGGGCAGAATAGACCATGCAGGCAGCATCGCCGAGGAGAACCGCCCCGGGGACACCCAGACGCTCGTACGGACGACGGATGGGAATGAGCCCCTCGCCAGAGCGAACCACCGAACCGAAGAAGCGGTAACGTTCTTGAACTTCCCGGGCCATCGCCAGCCCATTCTTGCCCCCGGGACTCAGCACATTGCCGGTGACAATGTGGGCATGGTCCAAATTGGAGTCGAAGGAGATCATTCGAGTGCTGTAGCCGGCTTCCACTCCAAGCCAATTCACCGTCTCTCCCGCCTCGACGCCCCACTGGGCCAACTGGTCTCTGGCACCCGCCTTGTCCTTGATTTCCAACACCATCTGGGCCGCGGTACACACCTCACCGGTTCGAAGGGACGGACAATCCCGCTGCAACGCAGGAACTCGCCGACGCAATTCACCCAACATCCCTGTCGCATCCACAAACAACTGGCCCCGAAGAGTCACCGCTCCCTTGTGCGGCAAGCGCAATCGAACTTGCCGAGGCCGCTCCCCCTCAAACTCCACGCCGTCCAGACGAACGGAATCGAACACCTCGACCTTCGCCCGCTTCGCCAATTCATGGAGACGATCCACCAGAAGAGACATGTCCACGTTGCACATCGGGTTGTTTCTAGAGGTGAAAATGCGACGGTCCGAGTGGTCGAACATGTGCGTATCCACACCCGTGTCCAGAAGCTCCTCTCCGCTCGGGCGCTCCAAACCCACCTCGTCGAACACCCGCATCGGCATCCCGTTCACCCAGCGAGCACCCGCTTGACCCAAACGCCTGGCTTCAACCAGCGCCGTGCGGAATCCCCTACTGGCAAACAGCCAGGCAGCGGTCGTCCCGGCAACCCCAGCCCCCATCACGACAACGTCGAAGGAATGGCTTCCCTTGTTCATCATTGTTCACTCCCTAAATAAGAACCCCGGCGACACAAGCGGTCATCATCGTGGCCATGGTCCCACCGACCAAACATCGAATCCCGAGAGCAGCAAACTCCTTCCTTCGACCCGGTGCCAGGGAACCAATCCCCCCAACCTGGATGGCAATGGAACTGAAATTCGCAAACCCACAAAGAGCATAGGTGGATATCACCTCCGCCCGGGGCGACAAAGCCCCCGACAGAATCATCTCGTGCATCTCCTGATAGGCCACAATTTCGTTGGCAACGAGTCGTATCCCCAGAAGCGACCCCACCGACCCTGAGTCTGCCCAGGGCACCCCCATCAACCACGCCACCGGCGCAAACACAACCCCAAAAATGCCTCGGAGAGAAAGCTCTTCATAACCGAACATCCCTCCAGCCCACCCCAAGGCAGCATCCAGCATCGCAATAATGGCGATAAATGCCAGAAGCATCGCACCCACGTTCAAGGCCAACTTCAGTCCGTCTCCCGCACCTCTGGCAGCAGCGTCGATGACGTTGCTGGTCTCCCGAGGCAGCTCCAAACGAACGGTCCCTCGAGTCACAGGTATCTCTGTCTCCGGAACCAGGAGCTTGGCGCAGACCAACGCGGCCGGAGCCGACATCACTGACGCCGACAACAGGTGTCCTGCATCCACCCCCATGGTCACGTAGGCTCCCAAGACGCTTCCCGAAACCGTGGCCATTCCACCGGTCATCAAGGACATCAACTCTGATCGAGTCATGGATTGAATGTAGGGTTTGATGACCAGGGGAGCCTCGGTCTGCCCGGCAAAAACGTTTGCGGCCGCAGCCAGGCTCTCGGCCCCCGACGTCCCCATCACCCGCACCATGAGGTAGGCAGCACCTCGCACCAGCAATTGTATCACGCCGAGATGGTACAACACGGCCATGAGGGAGCCGATGACGACAATAGTGGGCAACACCATGGTGGCAAAGCTGAACCCCACGGAATCTGGATCCGCCAGCCCTCCGAAGACAAACCTGGACCCTTCGTTGGTGGTGGCCATGATGGAGACAAAGAGGTCTCGAGCCCCGGCGAAAATCGACAACCCAACCTGTGTTTTAAGGATAAATAACCCCAGCAGAAACTGGAGAAGAACGCCACTGATCAGGGTCTTCCAGGAGATTCTGCCTCGCCCCCCGAGGAGCCAGGCCGCTACCAGAAGAACCACCAACCCCAGCAAGGAGACGAGGGGGTACATCAGTGAATCCTCGACCAGAACTCGAGGGCTCGGGCTATCACTCGGGCCAACACCGGAACCTCTCCGGTCCGGTTGCCCTCCATATCCTGCAACGCACCTTGCAGATAGCACTCGGGGTAATGGTCATCAACTTCATCGGGCAGGAGCAGTCGCGCTGCGTTGTGAACAAGGCGAACATGAGGCTTTCGCCACTTCAAGGCCCGCAACTCCCGACCGGAAATGTCGATGGAGCGGAGGTCTCCCATGCGAACGTATCCCTCAGGAATCACCTTGGGCACCATGTCTCTATCGTTCACATACCGCCAGGTGCGCCACCCCATGATCTCCCTGTAAATCTCCTTGAGTCGCTGATCCCCAACAACCGGAGCTCCGAACGCGTAGACCCCTCCCACCCAGTCGGTGTGCTCTGCCGGAACCCAGGTGGCAGCAAGCATCGCCAAAGCACCTCCCAAACTGTGCCCCGTGAAGTATACAGGCCTGGGGGAGACCCCCTCTTTGTTCCGGAAACTCACAACGGCACGCCAGACACTGTCCCAGACCAACTGGAGCGCCTGGTCAAAGCCACTGTGAACCCCAACGACATGGCCAGGGCAGAAGGGCAACTCGCGCTCCAGCGGGTCGAATCCAAAGTCGGTCAACCAGTCCTTCAGATCCAGAGGCTGAGTCCCGCAAAAGGACACCACAATGAATTTCTTGGTGGCTCCCACAAAGGCTCGGGTGTCCACCGCTTCAGTGATCCCGAGAATCGGCACGAACTCCCCAGGTTCCAACGAAACTCCGGTGAGCTCCTTGAGTCTCAAGTCCAACTTCGGATAGTCCTGTGAACCCGAATAGGCAAGCTGAGACGCCTTCGCCAGAAACGCAGCCAGTCCACCGTCAAACTCTGTCCCAGGCCTCTCTGGAAGGGACAGGCGATAGAACTCCTCGGGGCCCAGAAGCACCTCGCTGACCAACTTCTCCAGGGTGGGGTGCCTTGTCCCCCGTCGTCTTGACTTGCGATCCCGCAAACTGCCGGGATACCGGCTCTCTCGACCAGCCGAGTCTCGGGGTTGTAGCATCGAATTACCCTCGCTTGGGTGCAGGCCGAGGCAAGGCTCTGGCATAGAAGTAAAACCAGTTTCGAAGGCTCGTGAAGCACTCACGAGTCATCTCCCCATCAAAAGAGTAATCCATGAGGAACTCCGCCTGCGCTGCGCACCGCTCCGCCAGTTCGAACTTGGTGAGTCCGCCCACGTAGTAGGTGTCTCGACGCCCCTGAATCTGTGCCAGCTTCCGATACAAACCAGAGTCAACGAAGTGCGGGAAGTAGTTCCAACGCTTGTAGGCATGGATGGTCCCCAACGTTCCCCCAAAAACGGCGACATCTTCCTCCAGTTGCTTCAACGTACGGGCACGGGTCGCTTCCTGGGTTTCCCCCGCCGGAGCTGCCCCATCGGGGATGTAGCACACCGACAAAGCACTGGCCTCGGCCACCATGGTCCGCTCGATGAGCATCACGTGCCCCTGCTCCCCCACGTTCTCACGCAGCAGAAGCGCCTTTCCCTCCGGCAGACCGTCAATTTCCGCAGCCACAACAACGTAAGGCTTGATCTTCGTACCCGCTACAACCTCGGCTTCGTCAGGCTGTAGATGGTGAGCGTCGGTTCCGGCCCGCACGGGGGAGTCCAACAATCCGGCCTCTTCTTCACTTCGGTCGAGGATGTCCTTCACATCCGTCAACGGAGCCGCAATGACAATCTTGTCGAACGTCTCCTCGCTCATGTCTCCAGTGTCGAGGTCCTTCACCTTCACCGTCACGCCCGGTTCATGTCGCAAGACATCCACAACCTCGTGATGGTGACGAACATCCATCCCCTCGGCGATGCGCTGGACCAAGTCTTCGTATCCACGGTCCAACCGCTTCACCGGAACCTGGTTCAGCCCCATGAGGAGCAAGGCCAGTCCAGGCCAATTGATGGCGTTGATGTAATCCAGGACATACCAGGTGCGAATGTCTTCGAGAGCACCGTAGCCAAAGGAGACCACAGGCAACTCCATGAACCTCGGGACATACTGCATCTTCTGACGACGGCAGAACTCCATGAAAGGGACAGTGTACATCTCGGGCATCGGAGCGTATGTGCTTCCCTTGTCATAGCGGATCTTGAAACTGATGGTGTGGCGCCAATACCGGAAGACCTCTCGCATGATCCGGAACCCGGCCCCTCTGGGCCAGTACGCTTGCCGAGTGGTCTGCATGGTTCCGTCCGACTGAAGGACACCAAACGGGAAGCGATTGCGAACCCTGGCCCCGGTCCGACGGGCATGCTTCAGTACAGTCTTGAATCCCGGAGACACCGAGCACGCACCCAATTCATAGGCCTGGTCGTGGAAGTATTTCGTGTAGCACTTCCCTCCAATCTCGTCGTCGAATTCTTCCCCCGGCGGCACATCCCCGAACTGGACCCTACGCCCCCTCTCAAAGACCACAACGTCGTGCCCCTTGTCCTTCAGTGTATAGGCCGCCACGATGCCGCTGATTCCA
>CALFHQ010000988.1 GCA_937876385.1 uncultured Pseudomonadota bacterium | reverse complement strand
CTTCCATTTCCCACAGCACCGAATCCGTCTCCCCCGCCGCCTGCCGCTCCGGAGCGGCCATTGTTAACCAGGGCTCCGGGACCCTTGTAGCCCCAGTTTGTGTATGCGATGTCTCGCCACGGAGATCCCCAGTTTCGGTCCACCACGGGCCAACTCAGGACGGCCGCTCCGCCGGTGGCGATGACCTTGCGTTGGGGGTTGTAAAAGTAGTCAGACGGGGTCACTTCGAGGGGGTCCAACAGGGAGATGACGGCAGCATCCACAAGGCTGGCACCGATGGAAGCTTCCCCATTGTCTTGAACCTCGACCTGGATGTCGATGTCCACGGTTTCTCCCGGCTTCACGGTGGGCTTCCACCCTTTAATGGATAGGCTCGTTGTGCTTCCCGGGTATACGGTGACGTGCTGGCCTTCGGTGATGAAACCGACGTTCTTGTAGGACAACCGTGCCCTCCCCTGAGTCGCCTTGAGGGGGGCAGCGGCGACGTAGAGGTTGGCGAGCATGGTGCCCCACTGCGAGGTCACGACGGTTCCCGAGGCGATGTAGCCCGAACGATTCTTAATGACAGGGATGGTGTCGGAGACGACCAGGGCACCGGAGATGTCGGTGAAGTCCACGTGGACGACTTCTTCTACGGGGACGTAATTTGGATCGAAGGCAATTTCGATGTGGGTCTTCTGCCCAATCTTCGTGGCGGGCTGACTGACCTTCGAGGTCATGGGTTTGCTCACCACGAGGGCCAGGTAGGTGCTTCCCAGGGTTGTACCTGTTTTCAAGGTCTTCAATGTGGCCGACACACCGCGGTTGCCCATGGGGAAGGAGAAGGTGGCGACCCCTTTGTCGTCGGTTTTTGCAGTGGCCTTCACCTTGAATTCTGGAATTGTGCATTGAACCTCAAGGTTTCGAGCGGGCTTGCCGTCGAGGTCGACGACCTTGGCCTGGAGTTTCACCGTCTCCCCTTTGGGGTAGTTGTCTTTATCCTTTTCGAGGACTGCTCGATAGGGTTGATTGGAGTACACGACTTCGCGTTTGACGCTGCTTGTTCGGCCGAAGGAATCGGTGGCTTTGAGTTCGAAGTACAGGGTCTCGCCGTTTTGGGTTCCCTTGCTGATGGTGTCCAGATCACTCTTTGAGAGGGTGAAGAAGAAGTGATTGGTCTTTTTGGGCTCGATGGCCTTCTGGAAGAGGATGGACTTGTCCTGGCGCTTGACCTGCAGGTGGAGGCTGGATTCCTCGGGTTCGCCGCCGGCGAAGTAGGAGACGGAGACGTCCACCTCCATGGATTTCTGTGATGGGGTATAGAACCGTGGAATGGTGTGCTCTACTTTCATG
>CALFHQ010000987.1 GCA_937876385.1 uncultured Pseudomonadota bacterium | reverse complement strand
GGCCAGCATCGAATTCGAGTGGACAAGAAGGGACGCTTGTTCATACCGAAGAAGCAGGTCAATCAGCTTTACGCCAAGTGGGGTGAGGACCCCAAACTCATTTTGGCCATGATGGGGAGCCAGCGTTGCTTGACGTTGGTAGACAAGGATTCCTGGTTTGAGAAGAGACAGGAACTCGAAGATCTCCCGTGGTTTGAGAAGAATGCGACCCGCATTCGACGACTGCTCGGATTTGCCGAGGGTGTGGAACTGGATCAGCAAAAGCGGATCATGCTTCCCCCTCGTCTCCGCGGCTTGGCTGGAATCGAGCCCGAGCAAGAAGTGGTCGTGATTGGATGTGGCGACTATCTGGAAATTTGGGACGCCGAAGCGGCAGACCAAATGCTCGATGAACTGCTCGGGGATGCTGACGACCTGTTGGAGTCGGCTCTCGCTGGACCTGCCCCCAAGCCCACACAAGAAGAGACGGACGCTGATAAGCATAACCAAACATTGGAATAATGAACCCATTTCCCCACGTAGCGGTCCTCGCGACCGAAACGACAGAGATCTTTTCTCCTGGGCTATCTGGAGCGATCTTGGATGGCACCGGAGGCGCAGGGGATCACATTGCCCTCATCACTGCTCGCAGTTCTGAGCAGCTCACCGCCGTAGTATTCGATCGAGATCCTGAAGCCCTGGCGCACCTGAAAGTTCGCCTGGCGTCTCTGGGAGACCGCCTCATTTTGGTTCACGCCAACTTCGCTGATTTTCCCGAGATTCTGGCAGAGCACGGCATCGAGAAGTTGTCTGGTGCGATCCTGGACCTCGGAATCTCCAGCAATCACCTTCGTCCCGACCGTGGCTTCAGCTACCGGGAGGAGGGGCCGTTGGACATGCGAATGGACTTTTCCCAAGGGGACACCGCCCGAGAGTTGATTCAGCGAGCCTCGGCCGAAGAGTTGACCCACATCCTCGAAATGTACGGCGAAGTTCGGCACGGAGAGGGTCTGGCCAGGGCCATGAAGCAGACGGTTCGAGGCGGCGGATTGCAGACCACCACAGACCTCGTTGACCTGATTCGATTGGAATCTCCCAGCGTTGGAGCGAAGTTCATGAGTCGGGTCTTTCAGAGTCTTCGAATTGCCGTAAACGGCGAATTGCAGAACCTCGAACGATTCCTCGACGCCATCCCCGCCTACCTGGCACCCGGGGGCCGGCTGGCCATTATTTCCTTTCATTCTCTGGAGGATCGTCTGGTCAAGCACACCTTCAAGGGGTGGGCTCGAGAGGGAATCGTTCGCCTGGGCACCAAGAAGCCCATTGTTCCCACGTACGAAGAAGTATGCGCCAATAAACGCTCTCGAAGCGCCCGGCTTCGATGGGTTGAGAAGGAGGGTTGAGCATGGACCTCAGGGTACTCAAAGCTTTTGTCCTCGGGCTCCTGTTTGTTTGTCTCTTGACCCTTCTGGGGGTGTACCACGTGTGGCGTCAGAGCAACCTCGTTGAGTTGGGAACAAAGTTGGGCGAAGCCTCCACCACCTTGCGGGAAGTCAAGAAGCAAAACGCGCTCCTTTCCGGGGAATACCACACGTTGCGAGCCAATCCGGAGATCATTCGGAAGGCGGAAGAGAAGTTGAAGATGCGCCGCCCCAGCGACCGCGAGATTTTTCGCATGGACGGCCAGACCACCGACAAGAAGGGGGAAGAATGAGACCGGCTACGCTACTCCTGTTCCCCCTGGTTGCGCTTTTCCTCTTCGGGTGCACCGGCGATTCCAAGCAGGCCAAGAGGGACAAGGACGCTGAGTTCTACTACTCCTTGAGTGTAAACAACTTCTACGCGCAGAACTCCCAGGCAGCCTTGAAGGAGCTTGACTCCTGTTTTCGCCTGAACCCGGATCACCTCAAGGCGCACAATCTTGCTGGTCTGATCTATTTGGGACGCAAGCAGTTCACCGACGCCCTCACGCACCTGGAAAAGGCGCTGTCGTTGGACCCGGAATACCACGAAGCCAGAGCCAACCTGGGCGCTGTGTATATGGCCATGAATGATTGGAATCGAGCCATCGCCATTCTCAGCCCGCTGCTTCATGAGCGGCTTTATCCGACCCCGTACCTCGTGGAAAACAACATCGGTTGGGCCTACTTCAAGCTGGGGAACATGCTTCAAGCCGAACAGCATCTCAAGCGGGCGCTCTTCGTCAACAACAAGTTCTGTCTTGCTTACTCCAATCTGGGAGTTGTGCATAAGAAACTGGGACGAACCGAGGACGCCCTGTTGGACTTCAATGAGGCCATCAAACGGTGCCCGGACTTCGTGGAACCGTACTATCGCGTCGGCATCATCCTCCAAGGGAAGGGAGAATTCAAAGAGGCCGAGAAGCGCTTCAAGCAGTGTGAACGAATGGGTGGCGAGAATTTCTACGGGCGACGTTGCTCTCGAAAGCTCCAGGCATACAAGTAGGACCCATGGACCGGAAGAAACGAAATCGAAGGGAGAAGGGAGACAGGGAACCCCGCCTGCTGGTAACAGGTCGGATTCGACTGGTCTTCGTCGTTCTGTTCGCCTTCCTGGTAGTGTGCGGAGCCCGGGTCGGTTACTTGCAGTTGTGCATGGGAGCCGAGAAGGTCCAGCGGGGTCGAGCTCAGCAAGTCTCCACCACACGCTACTATGTCAAGAGAGGGCAGGTGGTTGATCGCAACCAGAACGTCCTGGCCCTCACTGTTCCCTTCAAGCACATCGAAGTGGTTCCTCCCGTAAACAACAAAGAGTTCGTTGCCCGTTTCATCGCCGGAGCAACAGGCCTCTCCGTAGAGCAGGTCTGGAAAAGAAGCCATTTCGACCGTCCCGAACTGCCCCGCTGGCCGGAATGGGACGAAGCGCTTGGATTTTTCGGGGACAACGGGTTCATGAAAGAGTTTCGAGCCCGAGCTCCTCGCCCCATTGTCTTCTTCCAGTTGGTGGACCCAAACATGACCCGCACCCTGGAAGAGATCCTCGCCTACGCACCGCCGACTCGCCGGGACGAACGCAAGCGCATTGTCCCCGACTGGGACGCGGCTGACGCTGAAATGTTGTGGCTCCAGGAACAGCTCAAAGGGGTTCGACTCAACACGTACGGCCGACGCTTGAACCCCTACCGGGAACTGGCCGGGGCCACCCTGGGCCTGACTCGGTTGCCGCAAGAGGATTTTGAAAAACGCTGGGGACGCCCTCGAGAAGCCATGGACCAGGTCGGAGTCAGCGGCATTGAAGCCGCCGTGGAGCCCTGGATCGCCGGACGGATCATCAAGCAGGTGGGACTCAAACGGCAGGGCCATCGAACGGTGTACCTTCCCGGAAACCCGGAACTCGACTTGAAGGACTACACCGTCCAAACCACTCTGGACGTCGAGATGCAGCGCATCGCCGAACAAGAAATCGAGCGGGGAGTCATCAACGCTCGTGCCAAGCAGGGCGTTGTCGTCATCCTGGACACAAAGGACAGCGAACTGAGAGCCATTGCCCAATATCCCCCCTTCAATCC
>CALFHQ010000986.1 GCA_937876385.1 uncultured Pseudomonadota bacterium | reverse complement strand
CGATGGCTCCGGTGTAAGCACAGGCACCGCCTCGTCCTTCGCAGTCGGTCAACTCCAACTGGCCGTCAACATTGCACACTGCCAGCGTCCCGTCGTCGAGACAGGTGCGGGTGTCGGACTCGGGGTCGCACAGGCACGCGGCGATTCCGCCTTCGTTGGAGCAGGTTGCTCCGGCCGCGGCGCAGTTGCTGATTTTTGCTGTTCCGTCGAGCCCGCAGCGGGTAATCTTCGTGTCATCCACGCAAACAGGTTCGTAGGTCTCGTCGCACACGCACACAAAATTGCCTACACCCAACATTCCGCAAGTGGCCCCCAGGGTGGCGCAATCGAAATCGAAGGGTTCCCCTCCAGAGCACCACTGCTGGGTATTCCCGATGCATCCCACGGCGCAAAAAGCGCCCCCTGCCGGGCACACTTGAGGCACTCCAACGCAGGTCCCGGTGTCGCAATAGTCGTCGTTGGTGCATGGGTTCCCATCATCACAGGTGAAACCGGTCAGGTTCACCCACTGGCAACCCAGTTCGGGATCGCAGGAATCCGACGTGCACGTGTTGTCGTCGTTGCAGTCGGGTGGCTCCCCTTCAGTACATCCAAAAATCGGGTGGCAGCTTTCCTGACCATTGCAGAAGTCGCCATCTCCACAAGAAAGTGGCGTTCCCGTGACACATCCCGTCTCCGGATCGCAGGTTTCCACTCCGTTACACACATCGTTGTCATCGCACCCCGGGTCTACACCGGCGACGCACCCAGTCTCCGAGTCGCAGGTTTCCACTCCGTTACAAGCGTCGTTGTCGTCGCATTGGAGAGCCTCACCCGTTACACAGCCAAACTCCTCCAGGCACGTCTCCAAACCGTTGCAGGCGTTGCCGTCGTCGCATTCCAGAGGGGTACCGTCAACACAGCCCACCGCAGAGTCACACGTTTCGAGACCGTTGCACGGTTCCGAGTCATCGCACACAACGGCGGACCCGACGCATTCTCCTTCCAGGCAAACGTCGCTTTTCGTGCAGAAATCCGAGTCATCGCAGGGACGCGATTCGAAATTGCTCCATCCCGTCTTGTTCAGTTGCGGATCACACCCCACGCACTGGTCGTCAGGCTGTCTCTCATCGACCTCGTAGCAGACCTCGTCGATGCGGCAGTATCCCGACTTCAGCACATAGGTACAAGTGCCGTCTCCGCGGCAAGTTCCCGAGTAACATTCAGTGGCCTCGGTGCACTCAAAGGATTCGCCGACGCACTCCCCGTCCTCATCGCAGGCATCGTTCATGGTGCACGGATCTTCGTCATCGCAGGAGGTGCCCAGTTTGCACTTCGTCACGCCGTCCTCGGGTTTGACATCCGCGGTATCGGGGCCCCAGGTTTCTTTGTCACCCGCCGTGTCCACGAATATGGGGATGTCCTCGTTGGACGAGGCGTCTGCCTGGCTGTCTGCGGAGGCATCGCTCGTTCCCCCTCCAGAAGAACTGCAGCCGACTCCAAGAGCCAACACGAATACAGCCAACAGTGAGAATGCGTTCCCGTTCATAGACTCTCCCTCCCCTTCAACGTCAGACCAAAGACGAATGTGATGCAGCGAGGACAAGAATACTAAACCCACTTCGCCGCTACAATAGGCAATTGGAGAAGAACGAAAGAGGCTCTCGGAAGCCGAAAGCAGGGTGCGAATGGGGTGAAGGGGGTCAGGTTGAGATTTGCTCGCTGGTCCCGGGCCCTGACAGGGTGCTGCGGCCTCCGGTTTGCCGGGACACCTGGATCTGCGTTGGAATGCGCTCCTTCAAGGCTGGAACATGGGATATGACTCCGATGAGCTTCCCATCCTGGCGCAGCCCAGACAGGGTACTCAGCGCCGTATCGAGGGCCTCGTCGTCGAGGGTTCCAAACCCTTCATCAAGGAACAGCGAATCCACCCGCACCTTTCGGCTCGCCATTTTCGAGAGCCCCAACGCCAATGCGAGACTCACCAGAAAGCTCTCTCCCCCCGACAGGTTCTTCGTAGAGCGGTTTTCTCCTGCCTGGTAGCCATCGATAACCCGCAATTCCAGGGGTTGGTCCGGGTCGAGCACCAGCAAATAGCGATCAGTCATCTTCTGGAGTTGTCGATTGGCGTGCCCCACCATCATCTCAAAGGTCAATCCCTGGGCAAAGTTGCGATACTTTTTGCCATCGGCAGATCCAATAAGCTCGTGAAGGAGATCCCAGCGAGAGCACTCCCGCTGCTGGGCTTCTATGGCCTCGACCTGCCCCTTCCGGCTCTTCTTCAACTCCTTGTCTTCTTTGAGTTTGCCCGCAATGCTGCCAATGTCTTGTTGGAGTTCTCGCAATTGAGTGGCCAGGGTCAGTGACGCAGCATCGAGTTCCTCTCGGGGTTGCTCGGTGAGCTTCTTCTTAAGTTCTTGCTCAAGGAGCTGTGTCTTGTCCCGTCTTGACGCATCCAGTTCGACTCTCGCCACCTCCAGTTCCCGGGACTCCCGGTCCAATGCCTCTCGTTCTTCTTCCTGAAGACAGGCTGCGTCGAAGTCCC
>CALFHQ010000985.1 GCA_937876385.1 uncultured Pseudomonadota bacterium | reverse complement strand
CTTGTGGCTTCGCATGGCTGCTGCCGGGTACGAGCTCCACAAGGTGGCGCAGGATCTGCTCACATGGTCCGATTTGCCCGGGCGACTTACTCGAAACGACCCCCACTACAAAGCGATTCAAATGCACGCCCTGAAGGCGAAGATGTTGCCGAAGATTCATCCTGAGACTGCCCGGGAGGGGGTGCGGATTTGGGGAGCCGGCCCCACCGGCAAGCTCTCCGCCAAGGCTCTGCGAAAGGTCGGCGTTTTGGTGCACGAGTTCTATGACGTGGACCCCAAGAAGATCGGCAATCCAATCGCCGGTGGGGTGCCGGTTTTGAACTACCTGGACTTGAGCTCCGAGGGACCGCTGCTTCTCGTCGCACTGGGGTCTCGTGGGCCCAAAGAGGAAACCGGAAGGTGGCTCCTTGCGCGAGGCTTCGTGCCCGAAAAGGATTTCCTCCTTTTCTCCTGAACCCCTTCCACAAAGGGGTGGGATGGAATCCGGACAATTTTTGTCTCATTTTTTTGTGCACCCCCTTGCCCACCCATTTTTCAGTCCCTAAGTTTTTCCTTGTCAGAGGGTCGCCCACCCTCGACTGAGGGTTGCTTGAACAGAACCCAAAAAGGCCTCTAGCAGGCCTGTTGGCTCTCCTTCTTTGAAGGTTTACCCAGTCATAGCCGCACTTGGCCCGCCGCGATGTCTCCCCCAAGGCATCGTTGGCGGGCTTCATTTTTTAACCCGTGCTTCTACCCCTGTCCTGGGTGTTCCATCTCCCCCTTTGAATTGTCCATCCTCGGCAGGTATGCTGGCGGAGCTCCAATCCGTTTTCTGGTACGGTGCCGCATCGGAGGGCCCCTTGAAGCTGCCATATCACCACACTTTTCCCCCGCTCTTGAAGGGAACGTGGCTCTCTCGACCCAACCGGTTCGTGGTGGAGGTGGAGCTTGAAACCGGCCAACGGGTCAAGGTCCATTCCAACAACACCGGGACCATGCGTACTTGCAGCACGCCAGGGAGCATCGTGTACGTCTCTCGTGCTGCCAATCCCAACAGAAAGCTCCAGTACACCCTTCATGTCGTGGAAAGTTTCGGGGTGCTGGCCGGGGTGGACACGTCGGTGCCGGGGAAGGTCTTCGCCAACGCCGTGAAGGCCGGAGACCTCGACCCTCTCAAAGCCTATGAATTTGTCTCTGCAGAGGTAAAAACGGGCCCGCACACCCGGCTGGATGCGCTCCTTCGACACCGAGAAACTGGGGCTGATGCCTATGTGGAGTTGAAAAATGTCACCCTCCAGGAGGAAGGGGCATTTTACTTCCCCGACGCCGTGAGCGCTCGGGGTGCCAAGCACATCGAGGAGTTGATGAGTTTGCGTTTGGAGGGTCACGACACCTTCATGGTGTTTATGGTGCAGCGCACCGACGGGTCCTGCGTCTACCCCGCCGATCACATCGACTATCACTTCTCCGAGGTGTTCCGGCGAGCCCTGTTTCAGGGGGTAAAGGCTCTCGCCTTCCAGTGTGAGGTTTCCCCCCGGGGGGTCTCAGTCCTTCGAGAGTTGCCGGTTCTTGCGGCGGACCCCAGATTGTTTGGGCGGCCTGGAGGCAACGAGTAAACCGGAAGTTGGGTCTTTCCCAATTCTCAGGCGGTCCATGGCGTGGGCGGGCGACGTTTTTTGTGGCCGCAAACCGGCTGGTAGCCCGCTTCCTCACTGGTTGGAGTGATTCCTTCGTGGCGGGATCAAACGAGAAAGTAATTAGTTTGAACTTTTCTTCTTGACACAAAGTTCCTTCTCGGCTAGTTTCCTCGGGACTTCAAAACTGGGCCGCTAGCTCAGTTGGTAGAGCAGCAGACTTTTAATCTGCGGGTCGAAGGTTCGACTCCTTCGCGGCTCACTCGGTATTTGAAACGTCCCCATCGTCTAGCCTGGTTCAGGACACCGGCCTTTCACGCCGGCGACAGGGGTTCAAATCCCCTTGGGGACGCTAAAGGGAGACCGTCAATCGACGGTCTCCCTTTTTTTTTGCTCAAGACCTCTCCTTTACACTCCCATGAAATCTGCGGTGTACGCCGGCCAGAGGATTCTGACCACAAAGAAAATGATCGCGGCCCAGGCGAGCAGGGAGGCGATGATCCACGCCGGGTGACTGTCTGGACGCGCTCGGTTCGGGGCGGGCAGGAAGTAGCCGACGACGGCACCAGAAGCGAATCCCCCCGCGTGGGCTGCGTTGTCAGCGTGAATCATGAAGCCGAAGATGATGGTATAGGCGAACCACTGGACCATCATGTTTCGAACCGCCTTGCCGTGGGTCGTTCCCTGGCGGTGGCCCCAACCGGCTCCCAATCCGATGACCCCCATGAGGGCTCCCGAGGCTCCGATTCCCACGCCGTCGATGAAGAAGAAGCTCGTGAGGCTGGCCAGAAGGCCGGTGACCACGTAGATGACGACGAATCTGGAGCGGCCGTATACTCCCTCCAGGGCTGGACCCACCTGGCTTAGCGCAAACAGGTTGAAGCCCAGGTGCATGATCCCGGCGTGAAGGAACATGGCCGTCCCGAAGCGCCAGTATTCACCACTTGCCCGGACCCAATCGGGGAGGTGCCCGCCAAAGCGGAAGAGGGTCTTTACTCCAATGGAGAAGAAGTTGGTTCCT
>CALFHQ010000984.1 GCA_937876385.1 uncultured Pseudomonadota bacterium | reverse complement strand
GCGACGACGGCCGCGACTCCGAGCCAACGGTTCCGATTCCACAAAAAGACCCCCACCGCTACCAGAACCATGCCCCGGTTGCCACCCACGCAGTGGTGGATGAAGAAGCGCCGAGAACCCCCAGCGCCAACATCGCCATAAGCCCCCACAACAGGAGCTTTCTGCGTCCCGTGCCGTCCTCCGTGCCCCTCTTCGCATGCCGCACGGCCATGTAGAGGAACAAGGGCCAGACCAAGGAAGCCAATTCCCCGACAAAGTCCGGGTTTCCCATGGTAGAAGCCCCCGGGAGAGCTCCGAGGAGGCCAACGGGGGCGGAAAGAACCAGCTCCACGGCCCACAAGGCGGACACAAGGACGAAGGCAAAGGCCATGGAGGTAGCGAAAGCCGACAGAGAAAGGGTTCTTTCGGCGTGTCTGGATGCCAGGAGGAAGACTGCCACCGAGGCCAGGTCCAACCACAGCGACGTCAGGGTAGTGTCCATGCTGGGGGAGTTGATGTAGGCGGGGATGGAGAGGACAAGATAGAGCCCCAGGAGCCATCCCGAGGGTCCGATCTTGACGGCCCCTTTTCTCCCTCCAAAGGCCAATGGAAGGAGAAACAGCGAGGCTACCAGCATCTTCCCAACGCTGAAGGTAGAGAAGAAGGGGAAAGCAGCAATACCGGCGATGGCGATGAGGTGGGACAAGGGAGGTGGTTTGGGTGACTGCATCGAGGTCGGCCCTGCTAGCCTATCTGAATTCCTTGGGGGAGCGGCGGTACAGGATTTCCTCCACACGTCGCTTCGTGACGAGGTTTCTCTCCTTTCTCTCTTGCGCAGCCAGGAAGTCGTTTACGCGGTCGTTCTTCGAGATGAGGAATACCCGCTCCGCCTCGTCGGCGAGAACCGGAGTCCCCTCTCTCATTGTCTTGTACAGGAACTCAAAGGCGACATCCTGGTTGCGGTTGATGAGAGCCGACGCCGCGGCGACTGCCGTGTAGGCATCGTCCTTCTTCATGAGTTCTTTGAGTTCGGGAAGGGCTGTGTCCCCATTCATAGCGCCCAGGAGGAAAGCTGCGTCACGTTTGTCGTCGAGGTTGCCGTTTTCCACCGTGTCGAGGAGCTCCTTCGTGGCGCCGGCGTCCCCGAGGTTGGCCAAAGCAAAGGTCCGATACAACTTGTTGGTGTGGCTCACGTCTTTGAGCTGGGCTATGGCCTCGGCGGTCACTTTGTCGCCGATCATCCCCAAAGTGAAGTAGAGCAAAGCGCGATCAGTACCGTACGGGGCGGTTCGATACAGTCGTTCCAGCAGGGGTTCTCTGAACTCCGCCAGCTTCCAGTCTCGAAGCAGTCGCAGGAACTGTCCAAAGGGATTGCCGCTGGATGCGTAAGCCAGATAGAGGAAAGAGGGGCGGAAGGCCGTCAAAGTTTCTACGTCGTAGTTGGCCAGGAGGGTCAAGACGTCATAGACGTTCTGGTTCGAGTGGAGTTGCTCCAGGAGATGCGGAAGGGCCTCGGGATCTCCTTGTTCGGCCAGGAAGCGCATCCCGCGGGCGGGAATTCGGCTCAATCTGGGGTTTGTGTGGACCAGCAACTTGTCGAAGATCAGTTGGCGGTGTTTCTTAAAATCGATGCGGTTGAGGGCGATCACCGCGTCCAGGACGACGAAGGGATTCTTTGTGTCGGCCAGGCTTCTCAAAGCCCCTTCTGCTGCGGTGGCCTTGAGGCGTCCGAGGGCCACAGCCGATTCCGAGCGGACATAGTCGTTCTTGTCCCGCAGTGAGACCATCAGCGCCTTCACCGAAGCGTCGTCTTTGGCGTCGATTTCACCCAGTGCAAAGGCAGCGTTGATTCGCAGATAGGCCTTACGATC
>CALFHQ010000983.1 GCA_937876385.1 uncultured Pseudomonadota bacterium | reverse complement strand
AGCATTTTAGACAAGTTGAATCAGGAACGAGCAGCAGCCCGCTAGCCTCCCGGCTTTTTCTCCCGCAAACATCAGCAAGCAATTTTGACGCTCCTTCGGGGCGATGGTACACTTTCGCCAGGTGACGAATCACCGTTTCTGGAGGTCTGGAATGAGGAATGTTATTGCCGTACTCTGCGTGACGATGTTGGGTGGCCTGTTTGCGTGTACCCAAGAGAACTCCCCCCCCACTTCGTATGGTGTGGGGAACAACTACGCCGGTGCCGGTACTTCCTACGGAAATCGGAACGGTATTTACATTGCCACGTTTGTGGACGTTCAGGATGCGATGACCGAAGAGGTTTCGGAAAACGACAGCGTCGTGGAAAAGGACCTCGCGGAAAACGACCTGAGTTCCGATTCAGAAGTCGGTTGCACCGGCTCGGTTGCTTATTGTGCCTGCATGCTGACCTACGACGACGAATACTGCACCTGCAAGGAGGAGACTCCCGAGTCGCAGACTCTATTTTGCGAATGCACCCTCAAGGTCTGCGTCGCCACCCCGGATCCAGACATGGCTGGGCAGTACTCGACCTTCTGCGCACAGTTGTACCCCACCGAGTGCGAAGGCTTCTAACCCCCTCATCCGTCCCACTTTCTTGCCGCCATTCCGTAGATTCTGGAACTCTCGCGACCTCCAATCTCACGCCTTGGATTCATGAATAGCACATGCCGAATCTATATGGCAGGACCGTGCTCTCGGCCGCATCTTCGTGTCTTGGGATGCAATTCCCGCTTGCTTTTCGTTTCCCAGTTTGCATGATTGGAGCGGATAACCTTTGGAGGGGACTACCATGAGTCGTGAAGAAATGCTTGATAAAGTCAAAGGGACCATCGAAGAGCTTCGCCCTTATCTCCAGATGGATGGCGGGGATATGGAGTTTGTAGAGATGGACGAGAATAACGTCGTGCATGTGCGGTTGCAGGGTGCCTGCGCCGGTTGCCCGGGTGCGATGTACACCTTGAAGTTGGGTGTGGAGCGCAAACTGAAAGAGGTCGTTCCCGAAGTAGAAGCCGTGGAAGCGGTACCGTTCTAAACAGGGTCATCTCAACCAGCGATCATCCCCGCAGGCTTCGTCAGTCGCCTGATGGCTTGCTCGAAGTACCAAATGTACGCCTCCGCCGCCATGTACGCCGACTTCCTTGCCTTCGGGGCGCTCCCTGGCTGACCTGACCCTGTTGATCGACAATCAACAAGATCCTGTTTAGTCCGCCCCTGCTTCCTTCCGGCCACGAATCGCTTTTTTTTATCAAGAGTCTCCGTCGAAAACTCGACGGGATCTTCCTGTCAGATTTCCACGATCATGCCTTCAAAGGCAGCGTCTGTGTTGGGGAAGTGTTCTCGAACATTTGCCTGAATGAGGTCCATGTCGTTGTCGGTGTGTGCCGGCGCGTGGTGGAAGAGAATCATCTTCTTGACCCCAGCGGCCTTTGCAATTTCCACCGTCTGCATCCAGTGGCAGTGCCCCCAGCCAACGAAAGTGGGATATTCCTCTGGGGTGAACATGGCGTCAATGGAGAGCACATCCGCCCCTTTGCAGAAATCGAAGATGGGCTGTGCAAACTCGTCATTGTGCTCGTGATCGGTGAGATGGACAAAGGAGCGTCCACCGTGCTCGAATCGAAGCCCTGTAGCGTCCTGCGGGTGATTGAGTCGAATGGTACGAACCACGAAGTCACCCAATTCGAGGACTGTCCCGTGGGGCACTTCGTTGAAGGTCATGGCTGCGGGTAGCTGAGTCAACTCCACGGGAAAATTGGGGGCTTGCATCTGTCCCTTGAGCACCCCTTCGAGGCTGACGTCGGCCTTGTGACCAGAGTAGATATGAATCTGGTAGTCCGGAGAATAGATGGGGTGGAAGAAGGGGATCCCCTGGATGTGATCCCAGTGAAGGTGCGTGAAGAGCATGAAGAGCTCTTCGGGTTTGGTCAGTTCGGCTCCGAGGAGCCGCAAGCCGGTTCCACCATCTACGATGATTCGAGTCTTGTCAGTCCGCACCTCAAGACAACTGGTGTTTCCACCGTAGCGGCTGGTTTCCTCTCCGGGGACTGGTATGCTCCCACGCACACCCCAATAGCGAACCTTCATTGCAGACATGAGCTATCTCCCCGATTCATGAACACAACAGAAACCATCCGGGTCATTATATAGCCTCAGACGCGGAGGTAAAATAGTTTTCCAAAGATGGGCGCCGCTACAGGAGCGGATGAGGTTCAGGTGAGGGGCTTCAGGGAACCATCTTGTGAGGTCGAGTAGACATTGGAACAGCGGTTACAGGTTCCCTTTTCTCCCTGGAATTCCAGAGTTTCTCCGCAAGAGCATACCCAGCCGATGGGTCTGGCCGGAACGCCGGCGACCATGGCGTAGGGGGGCACATCTCGAGTGACGACGGATCCGGCTGCGACAAAGGCGAATTCGTGAATGGTGGTTCCGCAGACGATCGTGGCGTTGGCGCCGATGGAGGCTCCCTTCTTGACGAGGGTGACATCGTAGGCGTCCTTGCGATTGACGAATCCTCGTGGATGCTTGACGTTGGTGAAAACGGCTGAGGGTCCGACAAAGACATCGTCTTCCAAATGGACGTCGTCATACACCGAGACGTTGTTCTGGATGTGGACTCCGTTTCCGATTCGGCTTCGAGTTCCCACGAAGCAGTTTTGCCCGATGACGACTCGTTCGCCAATGACGGTGTCGGGCATGATGTGGGAGAAGTGCCAGATTCGGGTCTTTGAGCCGATGGTGACATTTTCATCCACGTACGCGCTTTCGTGGATCATGGGGTTTTTCCTTCCTGTTTGGATGGTGGCAGCGACGGTTCTGCGGGTTCGAGCGCTCTCTCCAGCGGCTTCGAGGACGGCCAGGACTTCCAGGCCGGATTGCCCGTGTGCTCTGGGGCTGCCTCCAGATTGGATGCAGGAGAGGAAGTCAGCCAACTCTTCCTTGAGGGGTTCGCCGGGTGGGACTTCCAGTTCCACGACATCGTCGGCCGACACGGAGGGGCATTCTCCCGTGGAATCCATGGAGGTTTTGTGGAGGGTGAGGCTCTTTTCCCCTTTGGTGTCGTTCCAGACGACCATTCCCCGGGTTCCCACGAGGATGGAGCGGTGTTCCTTCTTCGGCTCCAACCAGGACACTGTGATCTGGGCTCGAAATGGGGTCGGTTCGTCGAATTCGAGGACCAGGACGGCGGTGTCGGCGAGGGACCGATTGAACAGGTCAAAGCCCACAGCGGTGACTCGCTGGGGCAACCCGCCCCCCAGTCGCAGGGCGAAGGCGATGTCGTGAGGGGCGAAGCTGTAGATGATATCCTCTACACTTCGAATGGTCCCCAGATTCACCCGAACGGTGCGGAGGGTCATGGGGGTGCCCAGGCTGCCTTGCCTCAGTTCCCTCTCGATGACTTCCCGGGCCGGGTGGTATTCGAGGATATGTCCGACTTGAAGCACAGGATTTTGTGTACCAATACTCAGGTGAGCTGGCGCGCCTGGTCGATCGTAGTGAAGACGATTGGCGTGACAAGACGATCTT
>CALFHQ010000982.1 GCA_937876385.1 uncultured Pseudomonadota bacterium | reverse complement strand
CGTCCTTATCTCGAATCGCAAAGTCCCCAGAGTAGTAGAACTGGGAACCGTTGCCGATCTTGCGCCAGTAGGCTTCCAGGTAGCGCTCGTCATTTCCCCAGATGGTCAACAAAGTCCCCGGAGGAAGAGGAGGTCGGGCCACCAGTATTCCTCGCTCCCCAACTCCCATGGATTCCCCATTGTCGTTGACGACGTCGAGGTCCCAGCCCATGGCTGCCTTCGTCGGAGAACCCGCCTTGATGGGCAGAGTCTCGATGCCCATGTGGTTGGTGAGCATCGGCCAGCCACTCTCGGTCTGCCAGTAGTGGTCCACAATGGGCTTCTGGAGGGTATCATTGGCCCACTGGTAGGTATGCTCGTCCAGGGGCTCTCCCGCCAGGAAGATGTGACGCAAAGAGCTGAGATCGTGCTGCTTCATCCAATGCTCCGGGAACTTGCGGAGGATCCGCATGGCCGTGGGAGCGGAAAACACCACGGTGACGCCGTACTTCTCAATGATCTTCCACCAAATGGCTGGAGTCGGGCTGTCCGGGGTGCCCTCAAACATCACGGTCGGAATCCCATAAAGCAACGGGCCGTAAATGATGTAGCTGTGTCCCACGACCCAGCCGATGTCCGAGGTGGACCAGTAGACGTCGTCCTTCTTGCAACCGTAAACCTGTTCCATGGACGCATGCAGCGCTACCATGTACCCGCCCGTGTCTCGAACGACCCCCTTGGGCTTCCCGGTAGTCCCGGATGTGTACAGAATGTAGCTGGGCTCCTCGGACTGCATGTGGGCCGGTTCCACCATGGCTGAACCCACGGCATCCAACTCCTCATTCCAAAGGACGTCTCGACCTTCCACCTTCTCCCAGGCATCAATGCCGCGGTCCAGGACGATAACGGACTTCGGTGGGTACTGGCAGGCAGCGATGGAATCGTCCACCATCTTCTTCAACCGAACAACTTTCCCCTTTCGGCTGCTCCCGTCGGCGCAAATCATCGCCTTGGGCTTGCAGTCGTCAATTCGACCGGCGAGAGACTCCACCGAGAACCCGCCGAAAACGACGGAGTGAACAGCACCGATTCGTGCACAAGCCAACACCCCGATGAGGGCTTCAGGAACCATCGGCATATACACGACAACTCGGTCTCCGCGCTCCACTCCCTGCCGTTGCAGTACGGCAGCAAAGCGGTTTACTTCCCGATACAACTCGAAAAACGTGATGACTCGGCTCTGCCCCAGCTCCGGACTCTCCCAAATCACTGCGGCCTTGTTGCGGCCTTCACCCAAAGCGTGGCGGTCAACCGCGTTGTAGCAGAGGTTCGTCTCGCCACCCGTAAACCAACGAAAGAAAGGCGCCTTGGACTGATCCAATACGCTATCCCACGGCTTATACCAATGCAGCTTCCGGGCCTCGTTGCCCCAAAACGACTCGGGGTCTTCCAATGAATGTCGATGCAGTTCCTCGTACTTTTGAGTCATATCACATACTCCCTCTGGTTGTTTCATCCCGACAAAGCACACGCCGGGACATCGGTTCTTCGACCGGAGGTTATATCAGACCCGACAACCCATTGGAAAGGAAATCCGCCCCGAAAAAAGGGGCTCCTTCGGTTCGTATTAACTTCACACAAATTCGCTTCAAACCGTTGGTCAAGGCTGCTTCGGCAACTCCAACAACTCCACCTCGATGTGCCCCTGGAAGACCCGAACTCGAACCAATGGGGTCCCTTTCTCAATGGCATCCCGGGTCTTCACGTCGATCTTCGAGGCCCGAACCCTGCGACACAGCCGCCTGCGGTTCTGCTTGTCAGCAAAGTAGCTCTCCCCCTCGTCCTCCGGATCACCCTTGTCGTGAACATGGACGTTCATGCGGTCTTGAAGGAGAATCTTCGCAACCCCGGACAGTTTGCGACCCGAAGCGTCCACATGATCCCCCGCACTCAGCCGCGCCTTGTACTCAACCTCCGGCTTCTCTGACGCCTCCAACGGAGCGACAACAAAGAGCGTCGATGCCATCCATATCGCACAAATCAACGGTTTCATCCATCCTCCACGGTTGCCTTCATCCTATGCCACCTGATGCCCTCAGACAACGACTTCCAGCACTTCCAGTCGTCGCCGTTTTGTTGTATCCTCCCCGCTGGCGCCACGCCGAAGGCACCCCGTTTGAAGACTATCAACCTCAGACCCCGGCCAAACCGGAGTCCATGGGTTCAAGGAGAAGTAAGAATGGCCACCGAAGCTGCACCGTATCAGCCCAAAAATCGCATCCGAATCGTCACCGCAACGGCCCTGTTTGATGGACATGACGCAGCCATCAACATCATTCGAAGGATGCTCCAGGGAACCGGTGCCGAAGTGATACACCTCGGCCACAATCGCTCCGTGGAAGATGTGGTCGGCGCAGCCATCGAAGAAGGGGCCCACGCCATCTCCGTCTCCAGCTACCAAGGCGGTCACATCGAGTTCTTCAAGTACATGCTCGACCTGCTCAAGGAGCGCAACGCCCCTCACATAAAGGTCTTTGGAGGGGGAGGCGGAGTCATTATCCCCTCAGAAATCGAGGAACTCGAAGCCTACGGAGTCAGCAAGATCTACTCCCCCGAGGACGGAAACCGTTGGGGACTCCAGGGAATTATCAACCACCTCATGAAAACCGTGGACGATGACTTTCCCCAGGCCAAGCTCCCCAAAGCGTCCGAGCTGAACCCCGAAAACAAGAACGCCATCAGCTCCCTCATCTCGGTTGCCGAAGCGGGAAAGTCCCACCCCGAATTCCAATCCCTCATGCACATGGCACAGGTTGAAAGCGCCAAGACCAGAGCCCCAATCCTCGGAATCACCGGAACAGGCGGCGCCGGAAAGAGCTCCCTTACCGATGAACTCGTTCTTCGAATGCTCCACGACCTGCCCACTGTTCATGTCGCCATCGTTAGCTGCGACCCCTCAAGGCGACGAACCGGCGGAGCACTTCTGGGAGACCGAATCCGCATGAACTCCCTGGGGAACCCGCGAATCTATATGCGCTCCCTGGCCACCCGGAAGTCTCACACCGAAATCCCCGAAAATCTCTCCCAGATTCTCCAGGTCGTTGCCACCGCAGGGTTTGACCTCGTCATCGTGGAAACCGCCGGAATCGGTCAGGGGGACAGCTCCATCACCGACATTGTGGACGTCTCTATGTACGTCATGACCAGCGAATTCGGAGCGTCGTCGCAGTTGGAGAAGATCGACATGCTCGACTTCGCAGACCTCGTCGTCGTCAACAAGTTCGAAAAGCGTGGTTCGGAAGACGCCGTCAGAGACGTTCGAAAGCAGGTTCAACGAAATCGAGGAGAATTCCACACAGCGACAACCGACATGCCCGTATTCGGAACCATTGCTTCCAAGTTCAACGACGATGGAGTCACCGCGTTGTACAAGGGACTCCTCGACGCCATCCAGAAGAAGACCGGCAAGGTATTCAACTCCACTCTCCAAACCCCCGAAGGAAAAACCTCCTCCTCCAAGACCATCATCATCCCTCCAGAGCGAGTGCGATACCTGTCCGAAATCTCTGAGTGCGTGCGAAACTACCATGCCCATACAGAAGGACAAGCCGGCGCCATTCGAAAACACTGGCACCTCGAAAAGGCTCTAAACGACCTGAAGGGAAAGAGCCGAGACGAGCTCCTCAGCGACCTCAAAGCAGAAGCGGAACTGTCTCGCAAGGCCATCGACGCCGAAGCCGAACAACTCCTCGAACAGTGGAACGAAATCAAAGAGAAATACACCCAGGATGAGCTGGTCTACAACGTCCGAGGCAGAGAGTTTCGAGTCCCCCTCGTCAGCCAGAGCCTCTCCCGCACCCGCATTCCGAAAGTCGCTCTCCCCGGCTTCGACGACCCGGGGGAACTGTACAAATGGATGAGACGGGAGAACATCCCCGGCAACTTCCCGTTCACCGCCGGCGTCTTCCCACTCAAACGCGTAGATGAAGACCCAACACGTATGTTCGCCGGGGAAGGAGACCCCGCCCGAACCAACCGCCGATTCAAACTCCTGTCCGGGAACTACGATGCCAAACGCCTCTCCACAGCCTTTGACTCCGTGACCCTCTACGGCTATGACCCCGACGAACGCCCCGATATCTACGGGAAAGTGGGAACCTCCGGGGTCTCCGTATGCACCCTCGACGACGTCAAAGTGCTCTACGATGGCTTCGACCTCTGCTCCCCCAAAAACTCCGTCTCCATGACCATCAACGGCCCGGCTCCAATCATCCTGGCCATGTTCCTCAACACCGCCATTGATCAACAAATCGAGGCATACAAGAAGGAATCGGGACAGGAACCGGACGCAGCCAAACTGAAGGAACTGGCCGACAAAGCTCTGTGCAGCGTGCGGGGAACCGTCCAAGCCGACATCCTCAAAGAAGACCAGGGGCAAAACACATGCATCTTCTCCACCGACTTCGCACTGCGGATGATGGGAGACGTGCAGGAGTACTTCAATCAACACGACGTCCGCAACTTCTACTCAGTCTCCATCTCCGGCTATCACATCGCCGAAGCGGGAGCCAATCCCATCAGCCAGACAGCCTTCACAATGGCCAACGGCTTCACCTACGTCGAATACTACCGGTCAAGAGGAATGGACCTCAACCGCTTTGGACCCAACCTCTCCTTCTTCTTCTCCAACGGAATGGACCCCGAATACACCGTCATCGGACGAGTGGCCCGACGCATCTGGGCCATCGCCATGAGAGACCTCTACAAGGCCAGCGAACGAACCCAGAAACTCAAGTACCACATCCAAACCTCCGGCCGCTCGCTCCACAGCCAGGACATCCAATTCAACGACATCCGCACGACCCTGCAAGCCCTGTGCGCCATATACGACAACTGCAACAGCCTGCACACCAACGCCTACGACGAAGCCATCACCACACCCAGCGAGGAATCAGTCCGGCGAGCCCTCGCAATCCAACTCATCGTCAACCGAGAATGGGGACTGGCCAAAAACGAAAACCCATACCAGGGAGCCTTCATCGTCGACTACCTCACCAACCTCGTGGAAGAAGCGGTCTTGAGCGAATTCGACTCGATCACCGAACGAGGCGGAGTCCTCGGAGCCATGGAAACCGGCTACCAACGAGGGAAAATCCAGGAAGAATCCATCTACTACGAGACCCTCAAACACACCGGCCAATTCCCCAT
This sequence comes from uncultured Pseudomonadota bacterium, assembly GCA_937876385.1. Taxonomy (GTDB): domain Bacteria; phylum Myxococcota_A; class UBA9042; order CAIXZC01; family CAIXZC01; genus CALFHQ01. The sequence goes on along the minus strand of CALFHQ010000982.1, from coordinate 678 downwards.
CATCGGAGTCAACGCCTTCATGGGCAAGGGAAACGATAACGTCGGTGACTCCATCGAACTCGCCTGAGCCACCGAGGACGGGAAGGAATCCCAGTTGAACCGACTGAGAGCATTCCAGCACCAGAACCAGGACAAAACCGAAGAAGCCCTCAAGAAGCTCCAGCACGTCGCCCTCACCGGTGGAAACATCTTCACCGAGCTCATGCAGACCGTCCGAATCTGCTCCCTCGGGCAGATTACCAAAGCCCTCTTCGATGTCGGTGGTCAGTACAGAAGGAACATGTAGAAAGGCGGGAAATCCTCAGGAGAGCAAGTCTCGAACAACTCGGGCCACACGCTCGGGTGTGAAACCGAATTCTTCAAACAGACGCTCGGCCGGCGACGACGCCCCAAACCGATCCAACCCAATCGAGACACCATTGTCCCCCACAAACTCCTTCCATCCCCAAGTACTGCCAGCCTCGATGGAGACTCGAAGCTTCACATCGGGGGGAAGTACTGCTCGACGATAATCCGGAGTCTGCCGATTGAATCGCTCCAGACAGGGCATCGAAACCACTCGCACCGAAACCCCCTCTGCAACCAACATGTCGTGGGCTTCCACAGCAAGGGCCAACTCGGAGCCAGTCGCCAGAAGGATCACCTCGGGATGGCCGTCAGCCGCATCTCGCAACACAT
>CALFHQ010000981.1 GCA_937876385.1 uncultured Pseudomonadota bacterium | reverse complement strand
GGCAACAAAGTCCACCCGGCCAGCGCCGCACTCAAGGCCCCGACGGGAGCGGGGAACCATCACCTGAAAGACCATCGGCGCCTGGTGAGCTGCCCCGTGGTAAGCGGCCGCACTTAGCAGCGCCACGTAGTAGGGCTCACCGAGGTGTTCCATTAGCTGCGGAATGAAATGATCGGGCGGAAGGCAGCCGAGCCGCCGATACTGCGGCGGCACGATCACATGGAATCCTCGGTACGGATCCACTATACGCCCTCTCTCTTTGAGACGACGCAGCTGTGCTCGCACCACGAGAGCCGGCTTGCCCAGCACCTGGACGGCATCGTCCGTGCTGAACACAACCCTCCCATTCATCTGGAGGTCTTCGATGTACTCGGCCGCAAAGTCCATGGTGGTCGTCCATGAGCGTAATAGACCGCAACTTCTCGCGCATTTGCGGTCAGGGGCACCTACCTGTCCCAAAGTCCTCACATGCACAATATAACGTTTTTCGTTACTTTCCGCAAGTACAGACTTGCCCATCCCTTGATTGGGTGGACGCCTACTTCTTTCGACTGCGGGATCGCTCCCTCTTTTCCCGTTTGCGACGTGCCCTGCGTTGGCGCCGCTCATCCTCCAAAAGGTTGGCGATGCCTGTCGGTCCGAGCGGTGTGGAGAAGTGCTTGTAGGCGGTAAAGAACGTCTTTTTCAACTCGTCCTCCACCTTAGCCAGCGGGAGATGTCGCTTGTCTTCCGGCCACGAATCCATGTCCACGAGCGCAACGGGGAGCCATTCCTCGCAGTTCGTCCCTTGCAATCCGGCTGTTATGGTTGACGCAAGCCGCTTCGAGTCGATCACGACTGTCGGGCATTGGGGGCAGAAGTGCCCGTAGTTTCCACCGGCGAGGAAAGCGCCCTCGACCTCGCCGCCCGGTCCCTCCCGCGTTGCAACCCAAAATGTCTGGTAGTCGACGACGAGACCAGCCTGGCAACGTGGGCACAAGACAAGATGTGCCGGTTGCTCCCCGTAGTACAGGACTCGTTCGATGTTCGGGTCGAATCGCCTCTGGCTCATGATTGCCTCCCTGAGCGCCACATCGTCAAGACAGTATTGCACGCAACCCCAGGCCAGCGTCAATACCGAAACCGGCAACGGTGCTGCCAAATCAATCGCCGTCGACCACGCAGGAGGCGCCCTCTGGGTTCCCCCAGAAGACTCCAAAGCCCTGACAACCGCCATCAAGACCCTCATGAACAACCCAACCCAACGACAAGAACTAGGCACCAAAGGCCAAACCTTCCTAGGAAACGGCTTCACCCGAGCCCAAATCGCCGAACGTTGTGCGGAGAGGCTCCAAGAATTGCTTGGTTCCTGAATCGACGTGCGACCCATTGCCGACGATCTTGAATCGGCGTGCCAGGTTCACCCACGCCCACCTGGGGAACCAGCGCGAGAAGCGCTGAAGTCCCCAGGCTACGACGTAGCGCCCCTCGGAGTGGGGCGCAGGCTCGGGCAACCCCTTCGGGGAGCCCTCGCCTAACACACACGTTCGATTTCCCAGTCCGGCCACCCCCTCCCGGGGGTCGGCCGGATGCGAGGCCCAAGCCTCGCCGCGTTGGTAGCCTGGGGGCTGGTGCGCTTCTCGCGCTCCACCCCCAGGTGGCGTCGCATGATCCATTCACGTCCTCCCAAACCCCTTGACCGCCAACGACACATTGGGTAGAAGTTGGAGACCAGCATTTGGAGGAATTCATGGGACATCTTGACCACATCAAAGCCACCGACCCTGAACTGTTTGACATGATTCGTGGGGAGGAGCAGCGCCAGTTTGACACCATTCGTTTGATTCCCTCGGAGAACTATGTCTCCCTGGCCGTGTTGGAAGCTACCGGCTCGATACTCACCAACAAGTACTCGGAAGGGTATTCGGGAAAGCGGTACTACGAAGGTCAAAAATATGTGGACCAGATTGAAGACCTCGCCATTGCTCGAGCCTGCGAACTGTTTGGCGCTGACCGTGCCAACGTCCAGCCCTACAGCGGCTCCCCGGCAAACCTCGGGGTATACTTTGCCCTTCTGAAGCCCGGCGAAACGGTCATGGGAATGGCGCTGCCTCACGGCGGTCACCTCACCCACGGTTGGGACGTCTCGATTACCGGTCAGTACTATCGCCCGACGCAATACACCGTGCATCCAGAGACCCATCTGCTGGACTACGACGCCCTGCGTGACCAGGCAAAGAAGGAGCAGCCAAAGCTCATCATCGCCGGTGCCACGGCCTATCCTCGAATCATCGATTTTGAGGCGTTTGCCTCCATCGCCAAGGAAGTTGGAGCCTACCTCCTGGTGGACATGGCCCACATCGCCGGGCTCGTCGCCGGTGGCGCTCACCCCTCTCCCATTCCCTATGCCGACGTGGTTTCGACCACCACCCACAAGACCCTTCGAGGTCCCCGAGGTGGCATGCTGTTGATGAAGGAGGAGGTCGCCGACACCATCGACCGAGCCGTCTTCCCGGGACTTCAGGGAGGACCCCACAACCACACCACAGCGGGTCTCGCCGTGGCCTTGAAGGAAGCCGCAACAGAGGATTTCAAAGCCTACGCACACCAGATCGTTGCCAACGCCCGAGCCCTCGCCGAAGCACTCAAGGAGAAGGGGTTCAAGCTCATCACCGATGGAACCGACAACCACCTCATCCTCATCGATGCCACAAGCCGAGGAACTCGTGGTCGAAAGCTGGCGAAGGTCCTCAATCGCTGCGGAATTGTCTGCAACATGAACACCATTCCCTTCGATACGAGAAAGCCCTTTGACCCCAGCGGAATCCGAATCGGAACCCCCTCCATCACCTCCCGAGGGATGAAGGAAAAGGAGATGGTCAAAATAGCCGAGTTCATCGACCGCTCCATCGACATTCTCATGGACAAAGATGCCCAGAAACTGGTCAAAGCAGAAGTTGCCGAGTTCTGCAACGACTTCCCCGCCCCCGGTATCCGACTGGGTGATGACGAGTAGTAATCCCTTGAAACGATCCGACTTTTTCTTCGACCTCCCCCAGGAGCGAATTGCTCAGCTTCCCTTAGAGGATCGGTCTGCGTCTCGCATGATGGTCCTTCGACGGGACAACCAGAGCATCGAGCACCATGTCTTTCGAGACCTCCCCGACCTCCTGGCTGGAGACGAGACCATCGTCTACAACAACAGTCGAGTGATCCCCGCTAGAATGTGGGGAAAGAAGGAAGGTACCGGAGGCCAGGTAGAGCTCCTCGTCACCCGAATCCTGGATGACGGGCAAATGGAGACCATCACCCGCAGCTCCAAAGGTCTTCGGGAAGGGACTCGCATCGTCCTGGACAACACCGGTGTCCTGGTCCACATCCTCGCCGTTCCACAACCTGGAAGAGCCCTCATCCGCTTTGAAACCGACCGATCCCCGTTGGACGTCCTTGAAGACGAAGGGGCCCCACCCCTCCCACCCTATATCCACCGTCCAGTGCACTGGGACGATGCGGCAGACCGCGCACGCTACCAAACCGTCTACGCCAAACACGACGGTTCTGTGGCAGCACCCACTGCGGGATTGCACTTCACTCCGGAGGTTCTGGAGCGGCTCGACAGCAAGGGCATTTCACGCCACCCGGTGACCCTTCATGTGGGTCCGGGGACCTTCATGCCGGTTCGAGTAGAGAACATTCAGGACCATCAAATGGAGGTGGAGCACTTCACCATCTCCAAGGAAACCGCCGACGCTGTAAACGACACTAAGAAAGCAGGCAAGCCCGTGTTGACCATCGGCACGACGTCCACCCGATGTGTGGAAACCGCTGGTGAAACCGGGGTGCTCAAAGCCGGACAGGGGTCGTCGCAGATGTTCATCACTCCCGGGTATGGGTTCCGCATCGTGGACAAACTGCTCACCAACTTCCACCTTCCGGAAAGCACCCTGATCATGCTCGTTTCAGCGCTGGCGGGGAGAGAGTTCGTCCTGGAAGCCTATCGCATCGCCGTGGAGAAGCGCTATCGGTTCTACTCGTACGGCGACTGCATGCTGATTCTCTAACTGAGGCCCTTTATGGAACCATTCATCTACCTGGACTACAACGCAACGACGCCGGTAGACCCTCGGGTTGCCGACGCCATGAAGCCCTACCTCACCGGCTTCTTCGGTAATCCTTCGTCCACCCATCGCTTCGGACGAGAGGCCCGGCTGGCAGTGGAGAACGCCCGCTCCCAGGTTGCCGCCTGCCTTGGTGCGTCGGAAGACGAAATTGTCTTCACCTCTGGAGGCACCGAGTCCAACAACATGGCCATTCGTGGGGTCGTTGCGGCCCTGGGCGGAGGCCACATAATCACCTCGGCCGTGGAGCACCCGGCGGTCCTTGAAGTTGTCAAAGCATTGGATAGGCTCCAGACCATTCGCTTGACGGTTCTTCCGGTGGACACCACGGGAATGGTTCATCCCGACGCAGTTGCCCAGGCGCTGTCGCCGGACACGATCCTCGTTTCTGTGATGCTCGCCAACAACGAAGTGGGCACCCTGCAACCCATTCGGGAGATCGCTGCGTTGTGCCACAATGCGGAAGTTCTACTACACACCGATGCTGCCCAGGCGATGGGCAAAATTGAAGTGGACGTGGAAGAATTGGGAGTAGATTTGCTCAGCGTCGCGGGGCACAAACTGTATGCTCCAAAGGGGATTGGAGCCTTGTACTTGCGACGAGGCACCCCGATGGTTCCACTACTTCACGGAGCGGGACACGAGCGGGGACTGCGACCTGGGACCGAGAACATCCTCGAACAGGTTGGTCTGGGCGCTGCTAGCGAATTGGTTCGAGTGGAAACCGCTTCCGAACTGCCCCGAATGGCCCAATTGCGAGACCGGCTGGCCGTCGGGCTGTCCAACGAATTCCCCAAGCTGTTCCAACACGGCCATCCCACGTTGCGACTCCCCAACACCTTGAGTGCGGTGTTTCCAGGGTTTGACGCAGGGGCAGCGCTGGAGACCCTCACTGATCGTCTGGGAGCCTCTGTGGGCGCCGCATGCCATTCAGACAGGATTCACTCCTCCCACGTATTGGAGGCCATGAATGTCTCCCCCGGGGATGCCCGGGGCACCCTGCGATTGTCCGTGGGTCGCTTCACGACAACAGAAGAAGTAGACGCCGGGGTGGCCCTCTTGACGTCCGCCTTCAAGGGGCTGATCCTTAGCTGACCTTCCCCAATCCCAACACCGAATTGGCCCTCTCTCTCACCCGGTTCAACACTTTGAAATCCTGGGTCAAGTCGCTCCCGTGTGACGGGACAACGGCCTTCAGGTTGTGCTGAAACTCGGGACTCTTCGCCCGCTCTGGGAAACAATCGGAGATCACCTTGAGCATGGTCGAGGCCGCGGTGGAAGCACCGGGGGATGCGCCCAGCAATGCTGCAAGGGTGCCGTCGGCAGCGGTGACGATTTCGGTGCCGAACTGGAGTCGTCCGGTTCGTTGTGCGTCCCTCTTGATGATTTGAACCCGTTGCCCGGCGACGGCCAGATCCCAGTCTTCATCCCTGGCCTGGGGCATGTAGGAAAGGAGCGCTTCAAGACGCTGTGCCGGAGATTGCGTGGCCTGACGGATCAGATAGCGGGTCAAGTCGAAGTTGTCTCGGGCGACGGCCAGCATGGGACCGATGTTGTGTAGTTTCACAGAACGAAACAGGTCTAGAACCGACCCTTGTTTCAGATACTTGGTGGTGAAACCGGCATAGGGACCAAAGAGGAGGGCCGGTCGCCCCTTCCAGTAGCGGGTATCCAGGTGTGGGACGGACATGGGAGGAGCTCCCACGGAAGCCTTGCCGTAGACTTTGGCTCGGTGGAGCCGCCGCTTCCGGTGCCGCCTCCGGCCCCC
>CALFHQ010000980.1 GCA_937876385.1 uncultured Pseudomonadota bacterium | reverse complement strand
CAGTGAATTGGGGCCAGAAGAGCGACTTGAGACAGCTCCAGTTCCATCTCCTCTCGGTCGTGTTCAAGATCCACCTTGTTCACCACGATCACGGGGGATGCTCCAGAGTCCAAGACGCCGGTGATGATTCGCTCGATCCGGTGGACGCTGAAGTCACTTCCCACCGAAGTGACGACAAAGACGACATCGACGTTGGCAGCGATCCCCTGGGGTAGACTGTCACGGCCGGTTTTTCGACGGACGAGGAGGGACGTTCGAGGCAGCACCTCCTCCACCATGGCCAGGTCTTCAACCCGTCTCAGCATCACGAAGTCCCCAACGGCAGGGGACTCTTCTGGACTATCGACCTTTGTAAAGAGGCGAGTGGCAGCAACGGCGAGGAAGCTCTCCGACCCCGTGGAGACGACGAGTCTTCCTCGATCGACACGAATCACTCGAGCGGCCTCCATGCCTTGAGACAGAAACTCGGAGGCCTGCTTCGTCAACTCGTCGGTCCAGCCCAGTGGTTCCAGGTTCTTCACAACAATTCACCCAATCTCAGCGTTCGAGACCATTCTATACTCAATTCCTTCGGCTCTGTCACCAATCTTGGAAAAGGCCGCGACACGTGGCCGGCCCCGGGGAGACTGCGAAGCCCGGAAACGGACCAGCGGTGAGGCCCGCAGAATGGCTTGCCATTTGGAGTGTCGTGTGCTGGAATGGTGCCTTGTCACGAACCTCGCTCTAAGGAGACAACACTCCATGCAATTGGTTTTTCGACCGGCGATGACGGGGCTGGCGCTCCTCCTTCTGCTGTCCACCGGCTGCGTGACCTCTCCCTCGGTGGAAGCGCAAAAGGCCATCAAGCGGGGAGACATCGATGCGATGCTGGACAACCTGAACAGCAACGACGAATGGATCCTCGAGGATACCTGTAGAGCCCTGGTCTATTCCCCCCAACCGGAAGCTGCTGTGCGGCTTCTGGAGATACTGAACACACCCGAATCGGGTCCCTACGCCCGAGGTCAAGCGGCCCGGGCGTTGGCGGCTCTCAAGGACCCGACCTATGTACCAGAGTTGATTCGGGCCTACGAGCGTGCGGGGAATTCCGAGGAGCGATACTGGATCATGGTGGGCATCGCTGCTTTCTGCACCGAGGCGACCCTGGGACTGATGGAATCAGAGCAGTTCGATGCCGACCTGTTTGTGTCCCGCTTGGCCATGGGCGGACTCGCCCGATGCAAGCCGCCGCTAGCGGAGGGGAAGAAATGAGAAGTCTTTCCACCATTCTCCTCTTCATCGTACTGGCAACTGGCTGCGGTCCCTCTACGACTCCAGAGCAGCTCATGGACAAGGGGCGCTTCCGTGGAACCCCACAGGAGCAAGAAAAGGCACTTGAGTTGGCCCAGTTCGCCTCAGACGGTGAAAATGACTACGGCCTTCGGTGTTGGGCTTTGCGGGCCCTCACTCGACTGGAGTTGGTCCCCCCGGAGGCAGTCAAGGAGGTCGGAGAGCTCCTCACCAACGGCTCCACCGGAGGCTATCTGAGGGCCTGGAGCGCCTATGCTTTGGGACAGATGCGCCAGAAAGAGGCCATCCCCTATTTCATTTTGGCCCTGGAGCAATCCACCGACGACACCACCGCATACTACGTCCTGGAGGGGCTGGCCAGAGTTGTGGCCGTCATCGTGCAGGATACCGACATGAACACCCGGGTGGTGGAAGCGATGAACCGGTTTGCCGCAAAACGCAACCGTGAGGTTCCCCCCATCTTCGACCTCCTCGACGAGCACGTCATCAACCTCGTAGTCCTTGCCGTCACCCTGGAGCGAATGATGCCCGACGACAATGGAGAGAGGCAACCAGCATCAGCAGAAGAGTTGTACCTGGGTGTTTTCAAGGCGCTCCATTTCATCGAGCGCTCCAAAGAGCAGTTCATCAACTCGTACGCTCGCAACAAGGCTGGCATCGAGCGGCTCTTGTTCCTCAGCTACAAGGGGGCAAAGCAAAGCCAACGCCCCCTCCTCCTCCTCGTGGCCTGGTACAGCGGCGTTCTGGGTGACAATCGAGAGTTGGCCAATCGCTGCGCTGAGGAGTTGACGAACTGGCTCGAAGACGCCGACCCTCGGCTGAGAATGATCGTTGCCTGGTCTCTCATCAAGATGGAACTCTATTCGACCAAAGCCCATGAGTCGTTGATTCAAAGGTGGATCACTCACGAGAAAGACCCCACGGTGCTGGCGGTGCTGAGACAC
>CALFHQ010000979.1 GCA_937876385.1 uncultured Pseudomonadota bacterium | reverse complement strand
ACCAGCGCTGCCGAACCGGCCAGGAGCCCCATTCGGGTGAGGGTGGTCAAGGTTCCGCCGCTAGCCCCTACCATGCCGGCGCGAGTTAACTCCATGGCACCCTCGGGGAGGGTGCTCCAGTACCAGACGAAGGCCGGAGGCACCAGCAGCGCGGCGGGAATGACCCACTTGGCGGAGAATCGAATGATGCGTTCTTTGAAGTCCAGGTCGGAGTCTATTTTCGAGCCGATGAAGATGCCGCCGAGGCCCGCCAGAAGGAACATCATCATGGTTCTGAGAATGAGGGAGGGGAAGTAGCCGGGGTTGAAGAATCCAGCCAGGATGTCGTGGTTCTCGAGGGTCCAGCTTCCGGGGGTGAGCATAAAGGAGAGGATCCCGTTGATGACCACCAGGGAACCCCAGGCGATGAAGAAGTAGGCTCCGGCCAGCAGGCGCTGCATGGAGCGGCTGTTGGTGTCCCATCCATAGTAGTAGAGGTACAAGACGGTGAGTTCGGCCAGGAACAGAACCCACTCTGTGGCCCATGCGAAGACAAACTGGTGAATGAGGAGGCTCGTGGCCTCGGGGTTGGCCAGTTGAATGGCAAACCAGATGCCGACCCCGGTGGTAGCCCCTGCGACCGTCGTGAAGACCAGAAACCAGGTCCCGAACTTGTGCAGCCACTGCCGTATTCGGGGTCCGTCGGATTGCTTGTCTGACCACAACTCAGCCACGAAGAGGAAGGCTCCCCCTCCCACGGCCAGGTGCGAGATAAATACGTGAATGATGGCGATAATGGCGACCACCAGGCCGCTTCCTATTCCGCCTACGTCCCATACCGGGTAGTTCATCAGTTCCCCCGTCGTCGGGTTTTTCGATTCAGGATGCGTATCCCCAAATCGTCAAAGCGATCATGAGAATCAGCAGGAAGCCCGAGATTCGTTGCGTCCATCGCCCCAAACCGTCGGTGGGCACCGCTTTGTCAAACAGCGGGAGCACCACGAAATAGACCGGGATGAGTGTCATGATGGCCATCCCCAGCCACTCCAGTATCCCGGGAAAGAGCTTGAGAAGTTGGTATTGAGCCATGAAGTACCACTCCGGCTTGATCCCCGGGGGGGCCGCAGCAAAGGCGTCAGCTTCTGGAGACAGTTCCCGCGGGAGAATGGCCGCCAGGGCCACCAGGAGCACGCCGAGGAAGAGCCACACTGGGATCTCGTTCCAGAGGAATCCGGTGAAGAAATTCTTGTACTTCTTCTTCTCCTCGGGGAGGGCGTCGAAGGAGTCGGGGACGCTCACGCTCTGAATCTGTACGAAGAGCAGGTGCACGCTGATGAGCCCCAACAGGAGCAGCGGAAGGACCACCACGTGCAAGAGGTAGAACCGTCCGATGGTGTCTGTGGTGATTTTCGGGCCTCCCCTGGCAAGATCAGCCACAAAATGGCCTATCAGGGGGATCTTCTCGGCTTCTGACAGGCCGACGTTGGTGGCGAAGAAGCTGAGGTCGTCAAAGGGAAGCAGGTAGCCCGAGAATCCAAAAACGAGGGTCAGCGCCAGGAGGACGACTCCCACGAGCCAAGTGGCTTCTCGAGGGGGGCGGTAGGCCTTCATGAAGAGGGTGGAGAATAGATGAACGAAGAGGGCCAGCACCATGAGGTTGGCGCTCCAGTGATGGATGCTTCGAATGGTGGCTCCAAAGGGAACCTCCATGACGATTCGTTGGACCGATTGCCAGGGGGCCCCAGGTCGGTAGTAGACCATGAGGAGAATGCCGGTGACGATCAGCGTAAGGAAGAGAAAAAAAGAAAGTCC
>CALFHQ010000978.1 GCA_937876385.1 uncultured Pseudomonadota bacterium | reverse complement strand
AAAGAACGTTTGGTTGTTGTGCGGCGATTTCGGCAAGGACGTTTGGTTGGTACGCAACGATTCCGATGAGGACGGTTCCATTCCGTGCAACGCTCCCCCAGGTTGTCGGCCCGTTGGCCGCCCCCCTGGGCTGGAAAAAGCCGTTGCCCTGCGGGCGCGTGGTGGACCGGGGGTTTGGAGTTGGTGCGGAGGGTTCCCTTTGGGAACCTGTAGAACATTTGCCCATTCTACGGTAGGGGTTGTGGTACCGGTAGGGAGTCGGCACAATGGAACCGGCCGACATCGCAGACGACGTCAAGGCGGATTTGAGCCGGGAGCCTGAAGACGCGGTGGATGCACTGGCGGACACTCACCAGATCCAGTCCGAGTCCGGAGTTTATCTTGTGGAAGATGGTTGACTGCCACAGAATTATTTGAGGCAGGTCAGTACAGCATGCCGAAGAGCCAGAGTGGGATTCGATGGCCTGTGCCGACCTCGGTGTCGTCCACGGCGAGCCAGGCGTTGGGGTCCCCCTCTCGCTGCGTCGAGGTCTTGGAGCGCCCCCCGACTTCGAACCGTTGGCCGGATTCCATGCGGAAGTCCAGGGTCGGGTCCGCGGTGAGGTGGACCTGAGAAGACACCTGGTGGTGAAAGAACGTCTCTCGAACGGTGCCGATTCGACCCTCTTCGCCGCGTTCCCCCAGAACGGCCGAGAACAGGTTGGGATTGTCCAGGTAGAGCTTTGCCGGCTTGCGAAGAGCCTTGTGCCCCTTTCCCGGGGGCGCCAGCGCTGCCAGAACCCCCGCTTTCACCAGGTAGTCGATGTAGTTGTAGACGGACGGACGAGACGCATCCAGGGTGTTCGCCATGCGCTCGATGTTCGGGGCAAAGGGTTGGGACGAAGCGACCAGGTACACCAACCTGCGAAGGACGGGAACTGCCTCGGGTCGAATGGAAGTTACCGCGGGAATGTCCTCGCTGAACACCTTCTGAAGGATGTTCTCGAGTTTCCGGTGATACAGCGCCTCTCCTTCACGATAGAAGGGATAGACCCCGTAGGACAGGTAGCGCCGAAACAGCCCCATGATGGCCACATTCAGCTCCTGCGTGATTTTCATCGCCAACTTCGAGTGGTCGGAGAGGAGCGTCTCCAACGAGACAGGCTCAAAGGCAACCCCGGTTTCGAGCTCGATGAACTCACGAAAGGACATCCCGGCCAAGCTGTAGGAGACCATTCTTCGGGACAGGTCCGCGTTTCCCGCCAGGATCTCCAACATCGAGCTGCCGGACAGCGCCAGGCGGGACGACGGAAAGGCATCGTAGATGCTCTTTACCTGCGAGGCCCAATCCGGATAGCGGTGGACCTCGTCCACCAGCAGCATCTCACCTCCCTCTCTGAAGTGTTGGCTGGCGATTTCGTAGAGTCCGACGCCCTGAACCACCACGTTGTCGGCTGACACATACAAGCACCGAGCCGGGTCACCGAATTCCTCCTTGAAGAACTGAAGGAGCATCGTGGTCTTGCCGACGCCGCGTGGGCCAATCAACGCAAACAACCGGGTATTCCAGTCGATGGCCGAGAACAAGTATCGTCGGAAGGTGCTTTGGGTGTGCGCCGCCAGGCGGGCTTGAATCTCGACGAGTGGGGTCAACATGGTCCCTTCCTCCGGCCTCTTGTTAATCGTACTTTACGATTTCTGGGCGCAACTGTCAATCGCGATTTACAGTGAGAACGGTCGAGCTCGGGTATTGCTAGATCCGGCGCCACGTTGCAGAAAGGAGGGATTTGAGTTCGGCCAGGGTCTCCTCCA
>CALFHQ010000977.1 GCA_937876385.1 uncultured Pseudomonadota bacterium | reverse complement strand
GGACCAGCCAGGGGGAGATTCGGTGCAGGGGGACCCAGCCGGCGCCGTCTCCGATGTGGAGGGTGCGGTTGGCGGCGGTGGGCGGATGGTGACGGAACGGGCCCGCTATCTTGTGGAAGTTGGCGATGCGGCCGGGGGACTGCAGTGCCACACCATTCTCTCGACCGTTGAACTTGAAGGTCAGGTTCCCCAGGTCCCGGCTGTCGGCGATGAAGTTCACTGTAAAGCCCAGTTCCCCGGCTACGTCCAGGTCACGAATTCGTGAGACGAGCCCCCGAGGAAGGGAGAGGAGAAGGTCGTTGATGGGGGTCTCAGGGAGTGAGAGATGGGCTTCGATTTTGGGGTACTCTGCGACCGAGGCGTCCACCAGGAACTCCAGCCCGAAGCGTTGAATTTTGGCCATGGAGAAGCGAATCGCCGAGTTGGTCCACACCTTCATGGCGGGGAGGTCAAAGCTCACTCCACTTTCCTTGTCGGTGCCCATCTCCACGTCAACAGTGATGTGCTCCAGGGGCTTGGTGGAGAAACGTCTGGAGATGATGTTGAAGTCTACCAGGCGCCCCCTACCCCAAATGGAAAACCGTCCTTCTTGTGCTCCGTAGGCGAACTCCACCGCAGCGTCTTCCAATCGGGTGCGAGGGGTCGGTCCCAAGGTGGCGGGGAGGAAGAATCGGTATGGGAAGAGGGCCAACTGCTCCACACTGAGCTTCCCGGTGAGGTCTCCGGTGGAGAGGTCGACGTCGGCTTTGAGACTGGCGGACGCATCTCGGTTCACCACTGGGGTGGAGAATTCCGCTTCGATGGAGAACTTTCCGCCGTAATTCGCCGGCGTCTTGACCTTGCGAATGCTTGCGTTGAAGTTGGACAAGTCGGTGAGAATCCGGTCCTGAGGAGAGACGGCGTCGGAGTATTCGAACCGACCTTCCTTCACCGCAACCTCCTCTAAGGGGAAGCGGTCTCCCAGGCGCACCAGGAGTTGGACGAACCGGTCCACTCTGCCCGAAGTTCCAACCACAAAGGCTGAGAGGAACTTCCGGAAACCCTCGTCCATGACGACGTCGGTGGGTTGGACGTCTCTAAGGGCGTCATCGATCTTGTCTGAAGCAGACTCCTCGTCTTCTGGAGCATCCCCCTCTTCCACCACAAGCTTGGGCGGTTGCCGAATGATCATCACGGGCTCAATGATTTCCACCCGCTTGATGACCTTTCCCAAGAGGACTTCCGGTCCCGAGTCGAGATCCGCTTCTCGCAGGGTATTGATCAGATCCTCCCCATGTCGGGAAAGGTGCAGCGCCAAATCCGACACGGACAGCAATGCCCGGGTTCGATCCCCTCCGGCTCGGGCGACAGCGATGTCCTCCAGATGGATGACCGAGTCCCGGCCGAACCGTCCCTTCCTCAGCAGAACGTCGAATTCTCCCAGAGCGATGGCGATATCCTGATGGCTCTCGAAGCTCGCCCGTTTGACCCCCTGCTTGGAATCCAGTGCGGTGGCAAATTCGAGTTCTCCGAGCTTCTTGGGAAGGGTCAGAAGTCCTTCCACATCGGCGCTCCACTCATTTCGCTGCACGACTGCGCTCAACCGACGAGCCTGAAAGAGCCCAGGCACCGCGAAGGTTCCTTGCAGTTCCCCGGTCCATCCAGCAGCCCCCCTGCCCAGATTGGCGGTAAACGCCAAGGGTGGGTCCTCACTTCGAAGCTGCCCCTGGATGTGAGCGTCCCATTGACCGTCGTCGTAGGCAAAATCTCCGTCGAGCCGAACATGGGGGTCATCAAGGCTCAGTTGAACTTCTCCCTGAACTCGGATGGCGTCTCGATCCTTCACAGCCTCCCCACGGACATGGAAAAGCTGGGAGGGTGAAGAGAGATCAAAGTCGGCCCGCACGGTATCCAGCGCCTTGTTTCGTTTGACCTCGACTCGAGCAATGGTGACGTCCCCTTTGACCATGGTAACCTTCACCCGCTCCACAGCCCGGTCAGACTGAGTCTCTCCCATGCTGTAGAGCACATGGGCCCGGTCCAGGAGAAGGTGTGGTTCCTGGGCTTCCTGCAGCAGGCGCCCCATGATGCGGCGGGTCAACCGGAGCAGCGAGCCCTGGTAGTGCCCCCAGACTTCCGGCGAGTATTTGGCTTGAGCCAAACGGCCGGCCGCCTGTTTGAAGAGGGGTTCCAGCAACTTCTCCGGGTCGAGAAAACGTTCCACCGGGTCCCCGGCTGACTTGAGCCCCAATTTCTCCAGCCCTGCCTGGATTGCGTAGCGGAAGTCGTCGGGGGTCTCCACCGGGTTTCGGAGGGCCACCTTTCCCAGGATAATCTCCACAAATTCCCCGGTCTTGAGTCGGACTTCTTCAATTTCTGCGGAGTGACCGTGGGCTGAAACGGTCATCGGCGGCTCGAATCGGGCGATCCCCTGCAGGCTCTTTT
>CALFHQ010000976.1 GCA_937876385.1 uncultured Pseudomonadota bacterium | reverse complement strand
AGGCCCTCTCGCCGAAGCAATGCCCCTATTTCACCGGTCTCACACGCATCCGCCATTGCCACAATTCTGGCCTTGTAGGCCGTCGTGAACACCCGACGGCGTCCCTTCGCTACCACCTCTGGATCTGGATGCGATTTCGATTCTGCCTTCGAACCATCCAAACTCTTCTTCTGCTTTTCATCTGGGCTCATTGCACTCACTCCCTTCTCGCCCTTCTACTCTAAACTTAAAACCCGAAAGTGTCTCACGTCATGTTGGCAGAAAGGGCTCCGAGTCCTTCTTCAAGGGTGTTCCAGCACCTTCCCAACTGTTGTTCTTTTTTTCTTCTTTTTTGTCCATTTCCTTGTTTGGTTGCTCAGGGCATGGCTCTAGGGAATGCGTCGCCAGTTGTTTCGCTAGCTCAATCAGGGCTGCCCTTCGTTTGTCACCGTGAGTTGGCGACTTGGCTGTGACTTCGTACATACCTTCGGCTGTTGTGCCAGGAGCAGTGAAGACGTGTTTCCCATTCTTGAAGGAAATAACAAATGTCGTCACGGGTACACCATTGGCAAGAATAGTGCCCCGAACGTCACACTCACGGTTACGGCAGAAGGGATCCACCCCTCGTTTTCGCGGGCGTTGTCCGGGAAGCTCCCAGTGTCGATCCATAGTGATGCGGGCACCACCGAGTTCGCGCTGCCGAGAGACGTAGGTCGTCGAGAAGACCAAATCGTCAACGCGCGCCTTGAAGTCGCACAACGCAGCCGGCATGGGAGATTTCACTTCCTTTGAATGTTCGAAGAGAGTTTTGCCGTGAGCCGCCTTTCGGATTACTTGATCAAGTTTGTTTCTTATTCGCCTAGGAATTCCTTTTTCAACTCTTGTCAACGACAACGTCGTCGAGAAGACTCCCTCGCTGGGTTCGTAGATGCGCTGCACGGCGCCTATACCAGGGCAGTACACAGTTCTTGTCACTATTGGTGAGTCACGCCCCACCGGTATCGGTTCCTCCGTCCTGCGCACCTCTACGCAATCTGTGGCTAGGCGTTCTGCAAGGCGAATAGTGAGGCTAGTCTTCAGTATCTCAAGTTGTCCTTCCCATTCCTTTCCCGAGGTCAGTCTCTTCTTGTATGAATATGACTCTCCCTCAGTAAGTGACGACGGCAAGTAGAGGTGTGGGCGTTCCAATAGGTAATCACCGGGAGTGACTCCGTGGATCTCTAGGTAACTCAGCTCCAGGCCTCTTCCGGACGGCACGAGAATTCGGATATACCACCTGTCGCAGTCGCCGTCAGGATAATCGTAACAACCGAACTGAACTATGCTATCGGACCGCCGAACCGTCGCTAGTGCAATTCGACCCTCGACATCCGGCCGTCCTTCCAACTGCTTTCGGACGTTGGTAAAGGTCGTCCTCTCGTTCACCTCGGCGATCCCCAACAAGCTGAACAATCGGCGTTTCGCTGAATCCTCAAGGCCTGCGGTTCCAGGTGTTCCCGCAGTTACAGGTTCAGCTATACTACAAACAGAATCGACAGCCGCTTCATAGCGGCTACCTAGTTCTAGAACAGCCTCTCGATACTCCAGGTAGGGCGGGTAGACTTGTAAACCGACCTTGGATTCTGAGAGAACGCGGATTGCCCGGGCCCAGAAAACCACAGTAGAAAGCAATTCGACCTGGGCGACGGTGGCGAGCTTTGATAACTGAGTTTCGGCTTCTGCTACTTCCTTGAAATCATCAGAACGCTGACTTCCACTACCCCGTTCGTATTCTCTTGTGTCGTTGTACAGAGCCCTGGCGGCCTTCATCAGGCCTTGCAAATAGAAATTTCTGTGAAAGACCATTTTCTCGTCAGGAGTAAGGTCTCGAGATTTTGCTTCATTATAGAGATGGTAGTTGACGCGGTATGCATCGAGGCCATGCTGATATGACCAGCTGGCGACCTTCCTAGCGTGTTTGCTTGGGTGACCAAGGGCAGATTTGGCAAGAGCTAGGGCGGCATCAACAGAGATATCTTTCGCTACACCCGCTGCTCCACCTGACACTAGGGACAGGGCTAGATCCGGACTCCCGAAGAGGACATAAGAGGCTGGTCTCTCAATATATCGAACGAACGATACACCCTCCACCGATGCTCGAAAAACCCAGCTGTACGCGAACTTCACTTCTTCCGAATCGAGTAGGCGGTCTACCTTGGCTCTGACAGCGGTCTGGCAATCGGGGTTACCGGACTGAGCACTAACCGGACTGCTGAAACCAAGAAATACTGCAAGCAGCAGCGAAAGGACGATGGTTCCCCAACGGGTATTCGACCGAGTGCTCATCATGGGGCCTCCACCG
>CALFHQ010000975.1 GCA_937876385.1 uncultured Pseudomonadota bacterium | reverse complement strand
TCTCCGCCTTAGCGTTGGTGCTGCTGTCGGCTCTTCCGGGGTGTCCATTTCAACTGCCAAAGAGTCCACTCACCGAGATCGTCCCCGCCGACATCGGAGATGACGCTCCCTTAACGTCAGACGTCGTGAGCGACTCCACCGTGGCCGTGGACCAGTCCGTGGAGGAGGACTTGTGGTGGTTGACGGACGCTGACACGAGGGACACCACCTCCCCCTTTGACGTGCAGTGGCCCGACACACCCTCCGACTTCTCCGCCGACTTCGATACCCAGGCCACCACGTGGAGCTGCGAGCACCCCGTTGATTTCTTCACGAATGAAGTCCACAACCGCTCGTTTCTTGCCACCGATCAGACAGTCCTGGTTCAGTTCGATGACAAGGCCAATCAAGACCGTGTGAACTGGCTTGCGGTTAGTTATGGATACTGCGGCGCGGACCTGGGGGTCGCCAGTGGAGCCGAGGGAGTACAAGCCTTCGACGTGGACTACTTCACCCCTTTCCATGCCGAGATCCACTGTTCACACGATTGCTACGCCTACCTGTTTCAGAACGGTTGCCAATACAACGACCTCATCGAGTGCTGGTGGGACCAGGGAGATACCGTCTCTGTGGACGCCGACCTCCTTCCGGGACGATACCTCCTGGCCGTGGAGTTCCCCTATGTGGAAGGGGTCGAACCCTCGGAGTACAGATACGACATTCACGCTTCCATCAACCACGTCCAACCAGACGCCGGCTGCGCCACCGAATCGGTGACGAACATCAGTCAGATTGCCGATGCCTGTTCCAGTGACGGCACCCCCGCCGTCTCCATCGACAGTGAGCTGGCTGTCTCAGACGTCGACGACTTCTATTTCACCTGCAATCCCCTGGGTACCCCGGTGGATTCCATTGGTGGGATGCCCGATGCGGTCCATTCATTCTATGTAAACCAGAGTCTGGGGAGCTCCACAACGTTGTCCGTCACGGTGGAGTTTGAAGGGTGGACGCCGGCGCAGGGGGCCGGCCACATCCTCGCCGTAACGGGAGGTTCCTGCGGGGGGGAAGACTTTGTGGTGGATTGTGTGGCTGGAAGCGAAGCGTCTCTGACCGTCTCTGGAATCACCGCCTTTGCCGGGGAGACACTGTACGCCGTCGTCGACGGGATGGGTGCGGACCGTTTCGACTTTGACGCTCCGCTCCACTACACCATGACCTGGACCGTGGAAGAAGGGTGCCCCTGAAATCCTTCGCAACGCTGTTTTCCCCTTCAAAATGGCCTTTTTGGGTG
Organism: uncultured Pseudomonadota bacterium; assembly: GCA_937876385.1. GTDB lineage: Bacteria > Myxococcota_A > UBA9042 > CAIXZC01 > CAIXZC01 > CALFHQ01. The sequence goes on along the minus strand of CALFHQ010000975.1, from coordinate 2,036 downwards.
ACTTCGACCCCCTGTGGAAACGTCCGAAAAAACCCTTGACCCAGCAAAACAGTAGCTTATGATGGCGGGCAATAGACGTTCCGCGTACGAGGGGCAGGATGGACACTACAATCAGACGAACAGCGTTGGCAGAGACTCACATTGAAGCTGGGGGCCGCATGGTGGACTTCGCCGGTTGGTATATGCCGGTGTGGTTCTCAAGCATCAACGAAGAGCATCAGTGCGTTCGCGAACGCATGGGCCTCTTTGATGTCTCCCACATGGGGCAAGTCCATGTGACAGGCCCAGACGCCTGCAAGGTGGCCGACCGCTTGGTCACCAACAATGTGAGAGACCTCAAACCGGGTCGCGCCCTTTACACTCCCATGTGCAAAGAGGACGGCGGAATCGTCGATGACCTCATCGTCTACAAGCGCTCTGACGAGGATCTTCTCCTCGTGATCAATGCGTCCACCACTCCCAAAGACTATGCCCACATGTTGGAGCACTCTGCCGGGGATGCGAAACTTGAGAACGTGTCTGACCAATACTCCCAGATTGCCGTCCAGGGTCCCAAGGCCGTAGCAGCACTGGCGAAGGTCTGGCCCGACATCGCCGAACAGCTCAAGCCGTTCCACTTCTTCGAGTTTGAAAACGAAGGCCACACCGTAATGGTTGCCGGCACCGGATACACTGGGGAAGACGGCTTTGAGCTGTACATTCCCTGGGAAACGGGTCCCAAATACTGGAAGCTGTTCATGGAGGCGGGAGCCGAATTCGGAGTTCGCCCCATCGGACTGGGCGCTCGAGACACCCTTCGCCTGGAAGCGAAGCTCTGCCTGTACGGAAATGATATCGACGAAAGCACCAATCCCCTCGAAGCGGGGTTGAAGTGGACCGTCGACATGTCTACTGATTTCGTGGGGAAAGAGGCACTGGAGCGCATCGAGAACGAAGGGCTTACTCGAAAGCTGGTGGGCTTCCGCCTGTTGGACAAGGGAATCCCAAGACAGCACCAGGAGATCTTCCTGGGTGAAGAGAAGGTCGGTGAGGTCACGTCTGGAACGGCGTCCCCCACCCTCCAAAAAGTCATTGGCCTGGCCTACATTGACGTACCTCACAACAAGCGAGGCACCGAGGTGGAAATCCAGATTCGCAAGCGTCGTGTAGCAGCGAAGGTCATCAAGACCCCGTTTTACAAGACGTCGAAGTAGTAGAGACTTGTTGTAAGGAACTTCTGATTGGAGGATAGGATGGACATCCCGAAGTATCTCAAATATTCCAAAGACCACGAGTGGGCCAACTACGATGAAGATGAGGGGATCGTCATTATCGGCGTCACCGACTACGCCCAGGACAAGATCGGCGACATCACCTACGTCGAACTTCCCGAAGATGAAGACGAAGTCGAACGCGGAACCTCCTTTGCTGAAATCGAGCACCACAAAGGTGTCGAGGAAGTCTACTCCCCGATCACCGGCAGAGTTGTCGAAGTGAATGACGCCCTCAACGAGTCTCCGGAGCTCATCAACCAGGAGCCCTACGACGAAGGGTGGCTCATCAAAGTCGAGCCCAACAACATCGCCGAATTGGATGAGCTCATGGACGCAGACGACTACGAAGATTACGTCTCCGGACTCGACGAAGACGACTGATCTGGAAGTCCCGCCCTTCCATCGACGTTCGCAGGGGGTTTCTCATGAGGTATATTCCGCACACTCCCGATGACCAGAAGACGATGCTCGATACCATCGGAGTCGGTTCAGTCGAGGAGTTGTTCCTGACCATTCCCGAGAATTTGAGGCTGCGGGAGCTGTTGGATCTTCCCGCTCCCCTTGCCGAATGCGAGCTGAAGGAACGGTTGGAGAGCCTCTCCCAGGCAAACACCAACCTGTCTGCCGTGTCTTCCTTTGTCGGGGGTGGAATTTATAACCACTATGTTCCGGCAGCGGTTGATCACCTGATCTCCAGAAGCGAATTCTACACTGCGTACACCCCGTACCAGCCCGAAGTCAGCCAGGGAACGTTGCAGACCATCTTCGAATTCCAGACGATGA
>CALFHQ010000974.1 GCA_937876385.1 uncultured Pseudomonadota bacterium | reverse complement strand
GAAAACAGGTAACTGGCGGGGGGTTCTCGTCAACTCTCGAGGATAGCCTGGGCGTTTTTGACGTCGGTGACGAGGTAGTCAAGATAGCGGGCCGCGGCCTTGATGGCTTCCACCTTGTGCAGACCGCCTGCAGCGCCGACCACTCGAGTCCGGGCCTGGCTGTTCAAGCGGTGTTTGCGGGACAGTTCATCGAACTTCGAATAGGTGAACACGTGGCGGAAGTACGGCAGGGTCTCCCCTACCCCTCGGTAGACAGGTTCGCCGTTGCTGTCGAAAGGCCAGTAGGAAATTTCTCCCACCACTCCTCGATTTCGAAGGTCATCGGCGGAGTGGGTGACGACGTGGGTCAGGAAGTCGAAGCCGGGAGTCAAGCCGTGTCCGGACAGCTCCTGAGTCAAAGCTCCAACCCCCACGAAGACCCAATCGGCCTGGAAGGACTGGGAGAACACGGCGCTGTCGAGCATCTGCTGGAGTTTCTCTCGTCCCATCATCTCCACCAGGGAGGGGGGACAGATGTAGGAGATGCCGCGACACTCGGGGAAACGGTCGAGGAAGAGGACCACCAGGGAAGCGGGGCTCATGACGTGGAATTCGTCCACCGCCACCACCGAGTCGGCCATGACTTTGAGGTTGGTGTAGTTTCCCGAAACCCTCTTTATCATCTCCCGCATGGTGAGGCTGCAACTGAACGTCACCGACTGACCGTCTCGAACGTTTTCATCAAAGAACCGTGCTGCCTGGTAGCCGATGATATTGCGGAGGATGTCCATATCGTAGTTTCGATAGGGACTGCCAACCACGATGGCGCCGTCGAGGTCCAGGGCCTCTCGAAGCTCCACTTCGATATTCCCGGCACGAGGGAGGGCCACTTCGATTTCCAGAAGCTTGTAGGCTCCCTTCTTCAGGTTCGTGATATCCTTGGGATAAAGCGGTCCCACTTCCTCTTCAGCAAACTCCGACTTGAGCTTGTCTACTATCTCTTCGTTGGACGGAAAACACGCCTCTCTGGAGAAGTAGTCGCTGATGTATTCGGCAATGGCCAGCTCTTTTAGAGGGCGCGGTATCCCTTTCCTATTGCGAGTCATTGGTCCTCCCTTCAATCGAAGGTCTCAAAAAGGGAATAAAAAAATATACTATCCGAAAGGGAACTACAAGAGAAACCGGACGAAGGAACCGGAGGGAGTCAAATCCGCTACGATCACAGCCCTTGCTGTTCTCGCTTGATGAAGAGCAACCAGGTGCGGCAGGGGTCGGAAAACTCGTCTGCTTCGTGCAATGTGCCGGGACTGGAGATTGACGCACTTCCACAGGAGACGGGAAGCAACAGATGGGCCAGAGCCGAAGGTACCACTCCAGTCCTCGACCTCGACAGGGCCTCCTTGCGTCGGGACTCCGTGGGCCGAGGATAGGAATGAGGTGGTTTCTAGAAGAACGCCTGCACGCCGAGGTAGCCGATGGGCACGTTCAGGGAAGCGCCGCCGCCGTCCTCAAGGGACATGCTGTAGGAGATCACGGTGCCGAGGTCCATCGCCACATGCTCGTTGAGGGGGTAGAGAACGCCGAGGGGCACGCCGAGGGCCAGGGCCTTCGTGGTGGCGCCGTCGACGGTCACATTGTCCACCGTCACATCGTCGGTCATCACGAAATCCATGCCAACACCCAGGCCTGCGTAGCCGACCACGGGGCCCAAAGCTATGAAATACTTCGCGCCCAGGCCGAAGCCGAAGGTCTTCGCTGCGTTTTCGTACAAATCGCCGAAGCCCATCCCAGCGCTGGCGCCTACCGACAGCTCCAGGTTATCGATGATGAAGTATCCAAAGCTTGGGGCCACGTCAAGGGCAAACCCGGTGACGCTGTCGCCCTTGTCGGGCATTTCCATGTCGATGTCAAAGGTGGCCACGCCACCAAGCTGCATCGTGCCCTGTGTCAGTGTGAACTCTCCGGCTTTCGCAGCAGGGGCCATGATCAGCAGTGCCAATGCAACAAGAACAACCTTCTTCATGTGTCTCTCCTTTCGGGTTTCAGATACACCACGCCATTTCCCGGAGGCCACTGCGGCCACCAGGAACTGTGCATGGAACGGTACGCACGGTCTTGCACAAGTTGTGCCATGGCCGGGGCTATAGAGACCTTCGTGAATTTCAGCGCCTCAGCACTGGGGGGAATCAAACAAGGCGCCCCTAAGCCCCACTCCGTTGAATGCGGGTGGAGCGTGCGAACCCGCACGCCGTGCGGTTACTGCGTGCGGAATCGCACGCTCCTAAATGAAGACCACATTAGTGGGGCCGCTTGTTCTCAGTGGGGCCGGGGTTCATTCTGGACGACTAGGATTCATGGCTCCTTAGCCCGTGTTTCTCCAGCCGGCGGAGGAGCTGGTAGCGGGAGATCCCCAGGAGCCGAGCGGCCTGGGTCTTGGAGCCGTCTGCGCGCTCCAGCGCATGGCGGATCATCTTGACCTCGACGGTAGCGAGGGTGTCCACGCCGGGGATGAAGTCGATGGGGATCCCGGAGGGGGAGACCCTGGCCACAGGCCCACCAACGGTCCGGTGGAGCCGCTCTGGGAGGTGGCTGGCCTCAATTCGTCCGGACTCGCTGAGGAGTACTGCCCGTTCGAGGATGTTCTTCAACTCCCTGACATTGCCGGGGTAGTCGTAGCCCAGGAGACGCTCCTGTACCTCGGGCCCGAAGGGCTCGGGCTGCGCGCCCAAACGTCGCGTGAAGGTCCTGACGAAGTGATCCGCCAGGAGCAGCACGTCCTCGCCCCGCTCCCGCAGGGGCGGGATGTGTATCGGGAAGACCGACAGGCGCTGGAAGAGGTCGAAGCGGAACTCATCCCGGCTTGCGATGGCCTCCAAGTCTCGATTGGTCGCGGCGACGGTGCGTGCGCGGAAGGGGAGATCCTCGGACGCACCGACGCGCTGGTAGGTCCGGGACTCCAGGACCCGGAGCAATTTCCCCTGGAGGGACAGATCCATGTCCCCGATCTCGTCCAGGAAGAGGGTCCCGTTCCCCGCATCATGAAAAGCGCCCTCGCTGGTTCGGTCCGCACCGGTGAAAGCGCCCTTCACGTGGCCGAAGAGCATGCTCTCCACGAGGGTTCCCGGGAGAGCGTTACAGTCCACGGTCACGAACGGCTGTTGAGCCCTATCCGGGGCCGAGAGGGCGTGGAGTTGCCTGCTTGCAACCTCTTTGCCGACGCCGGTCTCGCCGGTC
>CALFHQ010000973.1 GCA_937876385.1 uncultured Pseudomonadota bacterium | reverse complement strand
CGCACGGCTGAACCTGCAGAACTTCTCGGCAGATCGCTCCCTCAACGGACTCCAGATTGGCGGAAACTGGGAGGTCAGAAAGGTCGCCTTCGCCCTTGATGCGCGCATCAGCGCAATCCAGGAGGCCATCAAAGAAGGGTGCGGACTCCTCGTCGTGCACCACGGCCTCTTCTGGGGAAAACCCTTTCCCATCACCGGCCCCATGTTCGACCTGGTGGAAGCCTGCGCTGCCAACAGACTCGCACTCTACGCAGCCCACTTGCCCCTCGACGTCCAAGACGACTTCGGCGTCAACGCAGAGTGGTGCAAGCGCCTGGAGATCCACACCCTGGTTCCTTTCACCGAGATATGGGGAACCCCCATTGGTGTCGTGGGATACCTGAAAGAAGCCACGGAAGCCACAAACCTGGCGCGCCTCGTAGCGGACTCCACACAACAGCCCGTGCTGCTTCGACCTCACGGCCCCAAACGAGTCCACAAAATCGCCGTTCTCGGCGGATCAATCGGCCCCGGAGATGTCCAGGAAGCGGCCGCCATGGATGTGGACCTCGTCCTCACTGGCGAGCAGTCTCTCCCCGTTGATATCGAAGCAGAGCTTAGTCGAGTGAACGTCCTCTTTGCCGGCCACACAGCGTCGGAGCTGCCGGGAATTGAAGGTCTGAGAGCCGTGGTGGCAAAGGAACTGAAGTTGGACTCGATTCTTATTCACCGACCGTCAGGCCTGTAGCAAAGCCCACCTCTTACGCCAAGGCACCCGTGGCCGCACCAACGAGGTTCGCCTGGGAAGCCGACTGCAACCGGAATGAGAGGTGCGACAACCCGATCTCCATGAGTACCGACTCCAGCGTGCCAGACACCCGCTGTGCATAACCGGGGGCGCCCCAGAACAACCCTCCCTCGGCCAGAATGCTCAAATCCCGTCTCTCCACCCCTTCATTCATCGCGGCCATTCCGCCAGCCAGGGAAGCGGCCACCAGATCAGCAGAGCGCTGGAGGATCGCAGCGGGCAACTCCCCGCCCAGCCCTTGCGATGCCAGCGCAACCACCCCCTGCGCACCCGACTCGGGGTCAAAGGACAGCTCCGGCGCTGCCAATGCCAGCAGCCGCCCCAGATAAGCCCCAGAAACCGCCTTCTCAAACCGCTGTTGCCCCGGATCGGTGGAGCGCTGGTCCAACTCGTCGTCGAACTGATTCAAGTGCGGCGGAGCGAAATTCCCCGACTCCAGATTCACCGGCATGAAGCCCAGACGGCGATGCTCCTCGCCCAACTTCGGGATGGCGGTGGTCTTCATGGAAAGAGCCATATTGGTCCCCGTCCCAACGATCAATCCCAGATAGCCGTCGGCCTCCCCGAGAGCAACCCCCGCCAAGAGGCTGGCAACAGTGTCATTGACCACCGAAACCCTGGAGAGTCGCACCCCGGAAGCCGTGAGCGCATCCAGCAACAACTTTCCAACGAGAACCCCTTCGGTGCCCGGTATCTCGACCTCTTTGGTCCAGTGGAGCAAACGAGCATCACCGGAGGGAGTAGAACTTGCCGGATACGAGAAACAGTAGCCCAGCGGGAGGCCGTCGCAGGGTCCCAATCGCTTCACCAAGGAGACCTGGCAGTCGAGAAATCGCTCCTTGGACAACGGCTCCCCCCGACGAACTGGAAGCGCATCCGTCACCGGTCCCGCCAGAACCTCAAGCTCTCCTCCTGCCAATCTCACCCGAGCGGCCCTGAGGTTTGTCCCCCCAAGATCCACAACGACGGCCTCTCCAGATGGTGATGCTTGACTTGAAATATATGTAGGCAAAGCCTTTATTTCACAACCATCCTTCTCCAATCCGTCTCGAATTCGAAAAGCCAATTGTGTTGCCACGTCTGCCAGCTCGTTTGCAGTCATTCGGAAATCTCGAAGCATAATCTTCTCCCCCAAAAGGACTCCTGCGCACCCACTGAGCAACGCTAGCATCAACGCTGCCTCGGTTCAACGCTCCCTTGACCAGCCTCTGCCACAACACTACTTTGGGGAGAATCGATTCTTCAGGAGGCAAGATGCTGCCCATTCGAGATTCCGTGCTGAGACTACGCACTCCCGTGGTCACCTGGACTCTCATCGCCCTCAACGCGGCTGTCTTCTTGTATGAACTGACTCTGTCACCCGGTGCCCTGGACCAACTCATCGCGCAATACGGACTTCTTCCCGCCCGTTACTCCAGCGCCAAGGCGGTCCCGGGGCTCGACCCAGAGAACTTCTGGCCCTTCTGGACCAACATGTTCCTCCACGCCGGGTTCCTCCACATCCTCTTCAATATGTGGACCCTGTGGCTCTTTGGAGGCACTCTGGAGGACCGAATGGGGCGACCCAGATTCCTCTTTTTCTATCTCCTGTGTGGCCTCAGCGCATCCCTCGTCCATTTCGCCTTCAACCTTCAATCCTCGCTGCCCGCCCTGGGCGCATCGGGAGCCATCGCCGGAGTCATGGGAGCCTACCTGGTCTTGTACCCCCGAGCCTCCATCACAGTCCTCTTCCCCGTGCTCTTCATCCCCCTCTTCTTTGACCTCCCGGCAATCTTCTATCTCGGCTTCTGGTTCCTCATTCAGTTCTTCTCGGGCACGGCGAGCATTGTTAACCCTCAGCACGGTGGAGGTATCGCCTGGTGGGCTCACATCGGGGGTTTCTCTGCCGGCATCGTGTGGGTAGCCCTCCTCCACTCCAAAGAGAAGAACATCTACCGCCATTTCACGCGGCAGGCCTTTAGACCACGATGGGGACGATGGCATGGCTAGCTTGAACTCGGTGTTGGCGGTGGACTGCCATTGCCTGACAACGTACAATCCCAAGTCTATGCCAGGAGTTGTTATATGAGAAAGAGCGCATGGCTGGTTTTCCTCTTCGTCCTCGTTGGCATCGGGGTTGGTCCATCCATCCTCGGCGCACCGCTGGAAGGGGGCATTGAAGAGGCCAGCACCCTGG
>CALFHQ010000972.1 GCA_937876385.1 uncultured Pseudomonadota bacterium | reverse complement strand
GCATCGGTTCACGCTGACACGTCCTACCCGGTGGCATCGGTTCACGCTGACACGTCCTACCCGGTGGCATCGGTTCACGCTGACACGTTGAGTTGAGCTGGATGAGGAAGGGTCTTGACTGGGCTCTACAGCACGTCGTCTACGGCAGCTTCAAACACAGACATGTACTCGCCATAGATGAGTATGCCGGGGGAAAGGCTCTTGTAGTAGTTCAGTTCGGGGTCGTCGTCTTCCCACTGATCGGTAGTCATCAGATACCCCATCCAGTCTTGAGTAAGCCCCATGACCACGCCGTTTACACGGCCCTTGGCAGCGAGGATATCCTTGATCTTCTTTCCGAAGCTGGGGAAGGACTCGCCGGGAGTGCTGACATAGTCGAGTTCTCCGAAGGTAACCCAGGAGAACTGGGTCTCCATTTTGTCCTCGGGGTCATCTAGATCGATGTGAGGAATGGGTGCCGGTCCGATGTCACCCAGGGTCATCAAGGCGAAATTGTCGGGGTGGAAGAGCACTTTGTAGTGCCGGAAGAACAGGCCGGTTTCGGCCACTGGAACTGCGCTGTCCAGTGCTTCCACGGTCTTCTCAGCCAGGTTCACTCCCACGCAGACGGACTTGTTGTCGTTGACGCCGTCCTGCTGGTACCCTTCCGGGAAGAGGTCGTCCATCTGGCATCCGTCGGGGGCCTCGGAGTAGGTGGAACCGACGCAACCGTTCATATACACGGCGACCCCGCCGAGTTGTTCCTTAATGGTCTTTCTAAAGGTTCCGACGTAATCAGCCGAGAGGGCCAGGTTTTCACTTCCGTAGCACGTCGGGTGAGCATTCCAACGGGTGAGGGTGAACACCGTTTCCCCCTCGGGTCGGATGCCCTTGACGGTGAAGATGTCGTTGTCTGTGAATGCATCGTCGGTGTGATTGATGGCGTTTCCCTTGCCCCAGACCATTTCAACGTCGCCCAGATTTCCGTACGCTTCCAAGGCCGCTTCCAGGACAGAGTCCCGCACATATGCGATGTACTCTTCGTCGTCTCTTACGGATTTCTCCATGGGAGCCCAGATTCCGCAGGTATCGGGGGCAGAGTGAGCGTGGCTGGCACCCATGATGATTCTGGGTCCTTCCATCTTCACTCCAAAGCGTTCCTGGAATGCTGCCGGAGCAGCTTCGTGGACCAAGTCGACGTCATACTTGAAGAATCCGGCCGCATCCACCGAGACGAAGAAGACCACTTCGCCGGTCTCGGTGTCTCCGATGGCCACGGCGTTGACTTCGATGGGGTCGTGGATTCCTTCCGAGATTCTGCAGGCATCAATCTTGCCCATGCAGAAGCCGAAGCCGCCCATGAAGACGGGCTTGTCGGGTGAGGCGTCTACCGTGGCAGCGCCGGCGATGTATCGGGTGGTGAATTCTTTGTCTGTGGGGAGGGTGGGGAGTTCCTCCCAGGGAAGATCCTGAGCCACGTCTTCGACGGTTTCGGGGTCCACCTGGTTGTCCGGGACAGTGCCATCCTGTTCCACAACGTCGGTGGGGACAGTGGTGTCTGTTGCAGCGTCTGCGACAACGTCCTGAGTCGTCTTGTCCCCGGAATCAGAGGAGCCGCACGACACGGCAAAAAGAAGAGGGAGAACCACCAGGAGCCACTTGAACATCGATGCCTTTCCAAACCGCTTCTTCATCTCCACCTTGACCTCCATAACCATCCGATTTCAGCGAGGGCACCCCGTGGGTGTCTCTTGCACGACAATGTTGCAGTTAGTGGACAGGATGCGAACCCCAAAGTCAAGAAGGAAGCCCTCGACCAACGACATGAAAGAGGGGTGGTGACGCTTTTTTGCGAAGTGTGAGCCGTAGGGGCCGGGTCGGGAACCGGCCCCATTTTCGACGAGCCCCTGGAGAACAGACCCCGCCGCCCTCGGATTTGCTGACTGGAAATTTCTGAAGGATGGTGGTGAGACCCAGAGTTGAACTGGGGACCTGAGGTTTATGAGACCTCCGCTCTAACCAACTGAGCTATCTCACCAAAATTTCAATCGGGGTGATTATCTAGAACAGGACGGGGGCAAAGTCAAGTGGAAATTGTGAGTTGGGCCGGGGTGGAATTGACTTGACCCCCATTTGGCGGTAGTGTGGCGCAAAAGAGGTGAAGCCATGGAGACCGTCCTTATCACTGGCGGCGCTGGTTTTCTGGGATCCCACTTGTGCGACCGCTTTCTTCGGGAAGGACTTCGGGTCATCTGCGTGGACAATCTGCTCACCGGAGACCCGGACAACATCGCCCACCTTCTCGGAAACGAGTATTTTGAGTTCATCAAGATGGACGTGACGAAGTTCATCTACATCCCCGGGCGGGTTGACTACATCCTCCACTTCGCCTCTCCGGCGAGTCCCATCGACTACTTACAGCTTCCCATTCAGACATTGAAAGTCGGCTCTCTGGGTACCCACAATGTATTGGGACTGGCTAAGGAGAAGAAGGCTCGATTCCTGCTGGCTTCCACCAGTGAAGTGTACGGAGACCCCCTGGTGCACCCGCAACCGGAGAGCTATTGGGGGAATGTCAGCCCCATCGGTCCTCGAGGGGTGTACGACGAGGCCAAGCGGTTTGGAGAGGCCATCACCATGGCCTACCACCGGACCCATGGACTGGATACTCGAATTGCACGAATCTTCAACACTTACGGAACCCGGATGCGACTGGGGGACGGTCGAGTCATTCCGGCCTTCTTCAGCCAGGCCATCCAGGGGAAACCGCTGACGGTGTTTGGCGCAGGGAACCAGACAAGAAGCTTCTGTTACGTTGAAGATCAGATGAATGGGCTTCTTCGGCTTCTCTTCTCTAATGAATGCGAGCCGGTGAACATCGGCAACCCAGCCGAACACACCGTCAAGGGTCTGGCGGAGTTGATCCAGAAGATCGTGGGGTCGGATTTGGAGATCGAGCACCATCCCCTCCCCACGGACGATCCGAAGGTTCGACAGCCGGACATCACTCGAGCCCGTGAAATCCTCGGGTGGGACCCCCAAATCGATTTGGAAGAGGGCCTTTCACGAGCCTACCCGTGGTTCAAGCGTCGAGTTGCAACCATGCTGGAACAGGAAAACTCTTGATTCTCCCGTGATGCGCCGCTTGAATGACGCTCTCGAGAAGTAGGAACACAACATGAACCATTTTCGTTGGTGGACAGAATATCGAGCCCGCACTCGAACCAAAGACCTCCTGAAAGAAGCTCGCAAACGAGTGAAAAAGGGAGAGGGGTCGCTGAGCGACGACGACCGCAACAAGCTGCACCACGCCATTGAGGATCTCCAGGGCAAGCTGGACAAAGATGCTGGCGAGTCGGCTCTCATGAAGGGCTTGGCCCGATTGGAGACGCTGCTTTACGAGAAGAAGCTCAAGAAGCGCAAAGGGGTAATCTTTCAGTATGCAGAATCCATCGGGTGGGCCATCGCTATCGCCCTGGTGATTCGAATCTTCCTGTTTGAGCCCTTCAAGATTCCAACGGGTTCGATGATTCCGACCCTGCAAATCGAAGACCATATTTTCGTCGCCAAATCGGCCTACGGCATCAAGCTCCCCCTCTCTGACGGCTATCTCGTGCGCTGGAGTGACCCAGAACGTGGTGATGTGGTGGTCTTCCCATTCCCGATCAAGGGGCATGAGGACTACGGAAAGGACTTTATCAAGCGGGTCATCGGGCTTCCTGGAGACCAGGTCGAGTTGAAGGACAACATTTTGTACGTCAACGGGAAATCGGTAGAAGGCAAGCGCCTTGAAGACACATACCCCTACGAACAGACCGACCCGTATACGGGGCGAGTCATCATTTGTGATTGCATCCAGCAGAAGGAGACCCTGGGGGACCATACCTTCTTGACCTATCACTACGCTCCCGCTTCCATCTGTCCCAATCGCCCCAACTGGCCCGACAAGTTGCGGGGTTGGGCTTGGCCTCCCCTCCAGGATCAAGGGCCCTACACGGTTCCAGAGGATCACGTCTTCGTCATGGGGGACAACCGGGACAACTCCAGCGACGGCCGAGAGTGGGGGATCGTCCCCATCGGCACCATCCGTGGCAAGGCGTTGGTGATCTGGTTGGCTACCGATTGGCATCGAATCTTCTCTCGAATTCCCTGAGGTAGGTCGTTGACCGAGAAACAGTATGGAAATCCGGCTCCTACGGTGGACATGATCATTCGCCTCACCGGAGGAAGAATCGTCCTGGTGGAGCGCAAGAATCCTCCCTTCGGCCTGGCCCTTCCAGGGGGGTTCGTGGATTACGGAGAGAGTCTTGAGGCAGCGGCCATGCGAGAAGCCAAAGAAGAGACAGGACTCGACATCGTCCTGGCAGGGCAGTTCCATACCTACTCTGACCCTTCAAGAGACCCACGAAGTCACACGATCTCCACAGTCTTCCTGGCCAACGCCGAGGGCACGCCCGTGGCAGGAGACGACGCTGCGGCTGTGCGTGTGGTCACCGAGGATTCCCTCCCCGACGAAATGGCCTTTGACCACAGGGAGATCCTCCAGGATTACTTTGAAGGCAAGTACTAAAGGGTGATACACTCCCGGTGAAGAACCCAATCCCGGAGGTCAGCATGGTCGAAACTCAGCTTACAACGCAAGACAAGCGCCTCCTCCTCGACATCGCCCGGGAGGCTATCACCGTCACCCTGACGAAGGCTCCAATGCCCCCACTCCCCGAGTCCCTCCCCGACGAACTGAGTCAAATCCGGGGAGCCTTTGTGACCCTCAACAAGGGGCGCAATCTTCGAGGTTGCATCGGCACCTTTCGAAGCGATCATTCACTCGTAGAGGTGGTCCGAGACATGGCCATTTCGGCGGCCCTGCACGACCCCCGGTTTCCCCAGGTAACGGCCAGCGAGTTTGAGAAAATAGACATCGAGATCTCTGCACTCAGCCCCCTCACTCAAGTCATGGACCCGGAGACCATCCAGGTGGGTCGAGATGGGCTGTATATCACTCGAGGGTACTACTCTGGAGTCCTCCTTCCCCAGGTAGCCACAGAATATGGCTGGACCAGAGAGGAGTTTCTGGCTCAAACGTGTGTCAAGGCGGGTCTCCCCAGCGACGCCTGGTTGAAAGGCGCCACTATTGAACGATTCACGGCGGAGGTCTTCTCCGAGAAGACGGTGGGGAAATAGGAAGATGATCCCTTCGAAGATTCAAGTCCTGGGATGTCTGGCGGTGATTCTGCTGGGGTGCTCTTCGGGCCCCAACGTGGACGGAGTCTGGCAAACCCCTTCTTCGGACACGCCGGTTTCCCTGGATGCCCTCTTTCCCGGCTATGACGGTCGGCTGCAGTTGGCATTGGGGCAATATGGCAAGGACGTCGCTGGAACCCTCCGCCTCTACACCACCGCCTTTTCCTTGAGTCATCAGTTCGAGACATGCCCCTGTGCTTACGTAGAGCGTGGGGAGTTCCAGGGAAACGTCTTCACGTTCTCCTTTGAAGCGTGTGGAGGCAACCGCTTCATCGGGGTCTTCGAGAAGGGGGACGACGGAGACAACGAAACCCTCCGGGGGGTCATCCAGGACGAAAAGGGAGTCCCACTCACCGAGGAGTTGACTTTTGCGAGGGTGGGGGACGACAACCAGATACTTGAAGAGGAGTTGAATCAGGGATGCCCAGCCGACTGATCACAACAACGCTGGTTTTGTCCCTCGTGTTGGGGGCTTCCTTCCCCGTGCTTTGCGCCACTGCGCAGTTCAAAGATCAGAAGGTTCTCGTTCTCCCCATTCGAGAATTGGTCCACTCCTGCGACGACCTCTTCTCCCCTCACCCGCCGCCGAGCGGCGATGCGGTGCAGTTGGGGCGCTTTCTTCAGCAACAAGTCACCCTGGCCCAATACACAAAGACCATCTCGTACTCCAAGTTTCGAAGCGAGCTTGCTGGAAGCGCTTCCTACAAAGAGAAGTTGGTCCTCGGTCGAGAGCGCTACCTCCTGGCCAAAGAGCTTTACCGGGAGTTGAGACAAACCGAAGCAGAGGACAATCTCCTGCGCTCCATCCGATTTCTCCAGCAGATCTTCTATGAATTGGTGGAACCGGAAGCCCTTGCTGAGATCTACCTTCTCCTGGGTGTCACTCGCATGGAGCTGGGTCGCAAGGCAGAAGCCCACCTGGCCTTCAAAAAGGCGATGTTTCTCAACCCTCGGCTCCGCATTCAACGCGGCTACTATCCCGAGCCGGTGGAGCAGGCGCTGTCCATTGCGTGCGAAGATTCTCGCCGCTCCGTGGGGAGCATCTCCTTTGAAGATGTGGACCGAGCCCTGCAGTTCATGAAGAACTGGAAGCTGGACGCCATTCTTATCTCCATCTTGAGTAAACGGGAGGAAAAGACGACCCTGTTCCTCGGAGTATTGGACCGTCGGAGTCGTTCTGTGGTCTACCGAGAGACCATCACCCTCGCCGGCTCCATGGAAGAGAAGGAGGCTCAGATCAGCCGTGCCGTTGGTCGCTGGAGCGCTTGCACTGCGCGAGATTCCATCCAGCCTAGACTCGAGGAGCGCCATCGCTACGTTTTCTCTGCTGCCTATCAGCAGATGGCCTACCTGTCTTACCCGACCCGTTCGATTCTCAATACCACCGGCTTCTCCTTTGAGTCGGGATTCTTTCTGCTGCGAAACTTCGCCCTGGTGGCCAAGGCTCAATTCACGTCCTCTCTCCCCGACCGGTTTGGGGACATGCTGAGCCCCCTGACTTCGTTTCGTCTCATCCTGGGCCCGGCGTTTTCAGTGTCCGGGGATTGGTGGCGCCTGTACGTGGTTCCAGGGGCTGAAGTCCACATGTTGGGAGCCTTCAGCACCAGCAGTGACCCCGACTGCAAGTTCTACAAGAAGGATTCCGATGGATTTGAGGCGATGTGTCCCGGGGGGCAAATCAAGAAATATCCAGTGACCTTCCTGGGAGGGGTGAACGTCTCCCTGGGAGCGCAATTCTTCTTCTCCAACCGACTCTTCTTGTCCACAGCGCTGTCCATCTCCACCTACTTCATGCCCTTTGACCGTTCCATCGAGATGAACTTCCCCGTGGCCGTGGAAGCAGGCGGCGGCATCGCCTTTTAGCCGTTTCAAACATTGCACCTGAAGGCCCCTTACCCTATAATGGCCGGCCAAACGAGCACCCTCCCAATGCGAGGCATTCAAGAAGCAATGGAAAAGCCAGAACCAACAAGCGGCCCCTCGGAACCCCGCAGCACCTCTGCCGGAGTCGCCTGGTTGACCCTTGCCAAGTTCTACTTCATGGGCACTGGTCTGGTCCTGGTACTCATCCTCCCGACCCTCTTCAAGAAGTACGGGGGTGACCAGCACGTTGAAATGTACGGAGACTTCCGCACCGTCATCAGCCTCGTTAACTGGTTCAACATGGTTCTCATCGGGGGAACTCTCCAGGCCGTATCGAAGTTCATCTCGGAAGATCCCACCCGAGCTCGTGCCGTGAAATGGACCAGCCTGAAACTCCAAACAGTCATCGGGGGTTCCCTGGCTCTGCTCCTCTTTGTGGGCGCCGACACCATCGCCGAGACCTTCTATGATGCGCCCAATCTGGCCGCATACCTCCGCATGGCCGCACCCATCGTTCTGGTGTACGCCTACTATGCCGTCATCATCGGGGCGCTGAACGGACTCAAGCGGTTCCGCCACCAAGCCCTCATGGACATGTCGTTTGCCACGCTGAAGGTGGCCCTGACGCTGGGACTGGTCGCTGCCGGTTTCGCCATCTACGGCGCCATCGCCGGTTTTCTCCTCACTTCCGTGGTACTGCTGGTGGTCTCAACCGCCGTCTTAGGACGCCTCCAGAAGGGTCCCGGGGTGGCCCTGAGAACCCTCTTTGCCTTTGAGTGGAAAACCCTGGTCTTCGCCTTCTTCTTGAACGGCGTGCTCCAAATCGACATCCAACTGCTCAAGGCAAAGGCGCCGCTGATCATGGGGGACACCAGCGCACAAACGGGAATCTACGGCGCCATGCAGCAGATAAGCCAGATTCCATACGTGGTGACCATCGCAGTGGCCTTCGTGGTCTTCCCCTTAGTCTCCCATTCCACATTCCACAAAGATACCCAGCGGACCCGCCAATACGTCAAAACCACCAATCGATACGTAATGCTGTTCCTCGCCGGGATCGTCCTGGCGGTAGCCCACGAAGCCACTGGCATCGTGGACTTCGTCTACCCCGCCGAGTACCTGTCCGGCGCCCCCGTCCTCGCCATGCTTTCGGTGGCTTACCTGTTCCTCGCTGGAATGGTGCTCAATGCCAACATCCTCACCAGCAGCGGGCGCCCCTCGGCGAGCATGCTTCTGTTTGGAGCAACCCTGCTCATTGCCGTGGGTGCCGGGCTGTTCTGGATCCCACGACTGGGGCTCTATGGTGCTGCCTTGGCGACTCTCACCGCCCTGGCCATCGGATTTTTGGGTGCTGCAGCAATGACCAAGCGGTTCTTCGGAACCTTTGTGCCCCCTTTAACCCTCCTGCGCCTGCTGACTGCGGCAGCAGTGGTTACCTCGGTTGCCTGGTTCTTGTGGCCGCCGGGGACGGGGTTGCTTGGAGTGATCTTGAGAGGAGGGTCACTGTTCATGCTCTATCTCGCAATCCTCACCGTGCTCGGAGAATTGCCGCTCAAGGAATGGAAATCACTGGTTTTACTGGGTAAAAGAAAGTAACTTCAGAGTCCATTGGGACTCGACGACAGGACGTCGGTAGTGAAACACGACCTGGGAAAATACAAACTCATTCGCCGAATCGCCGTGGGCGGCATGGCGGAGATCTTCTTGGCCACCATCCAGGGAGAGGCGGGTTTCGAACGTCGTATCATCATCAAGAAGATCCTTCCGACCTACGCTGGAGACGCCGAATTCGCCCGGCGCCTCATCGACGAAGGACTCCTGGCCAGTCGTCTCACACATGCCAACATCGTGCAGGTTCTTGACCTGGGCAGGCTCGGTCCCGACTATTTCATCGCCATGGAGTTCGTGGACGGCCCCGACGTGAGAACCATTCTCCAGCGGGCCCGTGAGCGGGAATTCGCCCTCCCTGCCCCCATCGGCGCCCATATCCTCTGGGAAGTGGCCAGAGCCCTGGCTTACGCTCACCAGAAGCGGGATTCCCGGGGTGAGCCTTACGGCATCGTCCATCGAGATATCAGCCCGGCCAACGTCCTCATCTCCTGGGAAGGAGCGGTGAAGCTGGCAGACTTCGGAATCGCCAAAGCCCGCTACCGTCTCGTCAATACCCTCTCCGGGGTGCTTCAAGGGAAATTCCCCTACATGTCGCCGGAACAGGGGGAAGGGGAAGAGCTCGATCAGCGAAGCGATATCTTCTCGTTTGGCACGCTGGCCTACGAGCTTCTTACCCTCAACCGCCCCTTCCAGGCAAAGTCCGACATCGGGATCCTGGAGAAGATTCGCAAGGCCGAATACGAAGATCCGAGAACACACCGCCCGGAGCTGTCCGAAGAACTCGTCGCCATCATCCATCGTTGCCTCGAGAAGGATCGAGAGAAGCGATTCGAGGACGGCGCTGAACTCGAGCGAGCCCTCGCTTTGGTCCTCCAGCACAACGGTTGGGTCGTCGGGGAAGCCGACGTAGCGGACCTCCTTTCGATCCTTTACGGAGAGGACCAACGGTCCGTAACCGAAGGACTGGACACAATACCGGAAGACGAAATCCGAATCTACGATGCCCGCCCCATCGACCCCTCCGACGTCACTGGATACGGCACGAACCCTCCCATTTACCCACTGCCTGATCAGGAAAACCGCACCCGATCGGTTCGGCTCGAGTCATGGCAACCCAAGCGCTCAAGTCGTCGGTGGATGTGGATGACCTGGTTGCTCCTTCTGGCTGGGGGAACGGCTCTCCTTTTCGGGGACTACCTTCTCTGGCACCGAGTGTTGGGCCCCACGCAACAGTGGACTGAGAGCGCCGCCTCCAGTGAAATCATGGCCTTGCCCAAAAAGGACGCCGGTCCCATAGGTCCCACAGACAACAATGACATTGCCGCAGGCCTTCCAGAACCACTGGACGTTGGCACTCAAAACGAAGTACTTTCTGACCTCACAGACATCACCGAAACCAACTCCCGAGAGGAAATCGTCGACATAGCCGATCTTCGCCCGGAGCTTCCTCCACTGGATGGCATCGATGCTTCGTCGTCCCCGGCGGACGTAAGAGAGGTGCTGGCACCCCCGGAAGACGTGACCCGGACAGAGACGACTCGACGGCCCGTGTTGCGCCCCACAGCAACTCGCATCGTCACCCTTCCCCCCCACGTGAACGTCTCCATCGATGGCGAAGATGCAGGGCAAAGTCCGGTACTTATCCGATTGGCGCCGGGTCAAGATCAGACCATCCGACTGCACCTCCCGGGGTACGAAGGGCAGGAGTTCGTGCTGGAATATCCCGGTCCTCGCAAGCTCTCCAAACGGCTGAAGTTCCTGCCCACGGGGACCCTTTTCCTGAGATACTTCCCCGCATCTGCCCAGGTCACCATTGACGGCCGCCCGGTTTCAGGGAAGAATGGTATGAACATCATCGAGACCGAACTGTCCGTCGGCTCCCATCGAATCGACGTTGGGTTCCAGGAACAGAAGGAAACTCGAGACATCACCATCGAAAAGGACCGACAATGGCGGGGAACGATCACGGTGGAACCCTAGAAACAACCGGAACGAAGACGGTCTTTCTGTCCACAGAAGTCGAACGCATTCACCTGACGAAGTTCACCATTGAAGTCGTGAAAGGGCCGCAGCAAGGGGCGAGCCTCACCTGGGACCAGCCGGTGTTTCGAGTTGGTTCGTCGGCTGACAATGACCTCTCCCTGGACGACGAAACGGTATCTCGCCAACACCTCCGAATCGATATGGATGCACGCGGCTATCGAGTCCGAGACCTCGACAGCAAAAACGGCCTCTTCCTGGACTCCCTGGGGGTACGGGATGCCTACCTCCCCCGATCCTGCAAGCTGCAAATAGGGGACTCAGTGCTGCGCTTCAAGCAGGGCCGGGAGAAGATCGATATCGAGTTCACGAAGGGCTCCCGCCTGGGTGAACTCGTCGGTGGCAGCCCCCAGATGCGACACCTCTTCGCCCTCATCCAACGGGTCGGCCCGACAGAAGCCACGGTGCTCATCGAAGGAGAAAGCGGCACAGGCAAAGAGCTCGCCGCCCGCGCCCTGCACATGGTCTCCAAGCGCAGCAAGAAACCTTTCGAGATCGTGGACTGCTCGGCCATCCCCGAATCCATCATCGAGAGCGAACTGTTTGGACACGTCCGAGGCGCCTTTACGGGGGCCGTCTCTGAACGAAAAGGGCTCATCGAGACGGCGGCAGGGGGAACCGTCTTCCTGGATGAAATCGGGGAGCTGCCGCTCCCTCTGCAGGGCCGCATCTTGCGACTCATCGAAGGGAGAGAGATCAAGCCGGTGGGTGGAGATCGTTTTCACTCGGTGGATGTGCGCATCGTCGCTGCTACCAACCGCAACATGCTCAACGAAGTGCAAAACGGAAATTTTAGAGAGGACCTCTACTATCGTCTGGCCGTGATGAAGCTCAGAATCCCACCGCTGCGGGAACGCCCCGAGGACATTTCCATTCTGGCAGAGCACTTTCTGGATGGGTTCTCAAGACGGGACAACCGCAAGTACACCCTGCCCCACTCGATGCTCGACCGATTCATGCGCTACGAATTCAGAGGCAATGTCCGAGAGCTTCGAAACCTCATTGAGCGGGGATGCCTCATGGCCGACGGCCGAGAAGTAGAGTTGGAGATGCCCACCCGCCGCACCCTCCAAACCGACGACTTTGGAATGGAAGCCCTGTTGCACATTCCATACAAAGAGGCCAAGGACGACCTCCTGTCTCGCTTTGAGAAGACCTATTGGGAGCGTCTTCTTGACAGTTGCGGAGGCAACGTATCTGAAGCTGCCAGGCGAGGCGGAATCCACCGTAAGTCGCTGGAATATCTCATGAAAAAGATTCGGGATAAGGGGTAGGACTACTTGGGTTGGTCTGCCTTGGGAGCGGTTTTGGGGGCCACTCTCGGGGTGAGAATCTGTCGGGCTCGCATGGAGACCTTCGGGTCGGGGTCTTTGGCAGCCAGTTCGAGGAGCTTCTGGGCTTCGGGCATGTCTCGAACGCTGGCGAGGTAGCTCACCGCGGTGAGGCGGATGTGCTGCTGGTCTCGATTCTGGAGAGCCTCTTTGAACGCCTTGACCGCTTCTTCAGTTTTGCCGATGTGGAGGAGGCCCAACGCACCGTCCAACCGAACGTGAATCTGCTGCGCTTCCATCTCTTTGCGGAAGAAGCCCTCGGCTTCCTCTTCATAGAGGAATTTTCCGTCTTCAACACCCTTGAAGAAGGCTCGGCGAACGGCCAGTCCCTGAGTGACGAGTTCTTCCAACTTGGGGCGTGCGAACTCCTTTTCCCCGTTCTTGTAAAGCAGAATGGCCGCTTCACTTCGAACAGCGAGGTCCTTCTGGTCCGCCAACTTCTTGAGTTGAGGAATCATGTCCTTGACCACTTCTTTGGGAAGCACGCGCATGGCGGTGGCCTTTTCGAAGGGCTCAGTGGTCTCCGAGGAGACGATCTCCTGGAGCTTCTTGACGTCTTCCTCATTCTTGCTGTCACGCATGGCATAGATTTCTCGAATGCGATCCCGTCGCTTCTTGAGATCCATGGCGTGCTTGTCTTCGGTCGGGGCTGCTTCTTCTTTCTTGGCTTCTTCCTTTTTGGCCTCTTCTTCCTTCTTGGCTGCCTCCTCGGCCTTTTGCTTCTCTTCCTTCTTCTCTTCCTTCTTGGCCTTTTTCTC
>CALFHQ010000971.1 GCA_937876385.1 uncultured Pseudomonadota bacterium | reverse complement strand
AGGATTCCCGCTCGTCAATCGGTAGGTCAAGAGCGGCACCGTGAATACGGCGAGCGCGTTGACTTTGTTCTCTCTCCTCTTCCCACGAGTCATCATTCGAAAGATCTGGCGCACCGCCGCCCTCATCTACTTTCCGACGATTCTTCTGACGGTGGCCGCTTTGAACACCGACCTGTTCGTGGTGGAGATGCACGTCACCAACACCGGTGGAATCCACGAGATGGTCCGAACCATCGGCCCCCTCTATATCCGGGCTTACCTCCCCCTGTTTGCCATCTACATGCTCACCCCCCTGGCTGTCTTTTCCTACCAGTACCGCAAGTCGCCCCTTCGTGTGATGAAGAAGCAACTGGTCTACGCAGCCATCGCCACCGTGGGAGCCGGCTCCATCACGAGCCTGACGTGCATGATCCTTCCGCTGATGGGAGTAAACGCGCTGTACCACCTGGGACCTCCCGTCGCCGTCGCTGTTTTCGTCCTTCTCATGGGGTATGCCATTGTCTCGTTGAAGGCGATGGACATTGACCAACTCGTCTCACGAACGGTCCTGTGGCTTATCTCCCTCTCCTTTGTCACCCTCCCCGTGGCGTCCTTCGTCTATGTCATTCTGGAGAACTCAGCGGACTTTTCCACCCTCTCCGGAACCGTCTTCATGCTAGCGGGAATCGGCCTCATCTTGCTTTACTTGAAGTACGTACAGCCTCGCTTTGACCAGATTCTCCAACGAAAGGTGCACGATTATGGGAGGATTCTCGACCGCTTCAGTCGAGAATTGCTCAAGTTGACTAGCCTCGACCACCTCACCGAGCGAATCCTTGTGACCCTGGAAGAGACCATCTATCCGGCCCACATTTCGATCCTCCTGAAGACGGATAGGCCCCTCATCTACCAGGTGTTTGCCTCGAGGAACTACCAGGGAGAACACTTTCTGGAGGTCACTGAGAAGCAGGAAAGGGCCGTCACCGCCTACCCCATGTTGCTGGAGAGGGAACAGTTGGAGTTCGACCCGAAGTTTGCGCAATTCCGGGAGCTTGCGAACAGATACTTCGAGCGATTTCAAGCGGAAATTGTTATCCCCATTATCTTCGAACGCTCCCTCATCGGGGCCATCAACATCGGTCCCAGAAGCGCCCGAAACTACAAGCGCATCGAAGTGGATTATCTCGAGCGACTGATGGGGGCCGTCAATGTAGCATTTTCAAACTCGATGCTGCTGCGGCAGATTGAAGCGGTGAATATTGCCTACGAGCGCTTCGTGCCCAAACAGTTCTTGAGCTTCCTGGGCCGACACAGCATCGTGGACGTGCAGTTGGGGGATCACATCGAGCGGCGAATGACCGTGTTGTTTGCCGACATTCGATCCTTTACAACCATGTCGGAGTCCATGACCCCGGGTGAGAACTTCCAGTTCTTGAACGCCTACCTGAGTCGCGTTGGTCCGGTGGTGCGGCGAAACAACGGCTTCATCGACAAGTACATCGGGGATGCCATCATGGCCCTCTTCCCGGACTCGGTGGAAGACGCCGTTCATGGCGCCGTGGAGCTCCAGGAGGAGCTGCGCCGTTACAACTCGTTTCGGGGGCGCACCCATCGAGGCGCGATCAAAATCGGCATTGGCCTCCACACCGGGGACTTGATGTTGGGCACCATCGGCGAGGAGAAGCGAATGGAGGGCACTGTGCTCTCCGATTCGGTGAACCTGGCGAGTCGAGTCGAGGGGCTCACCAAGGAACTCGGCGCGCAACTGCTGGTCACCCAATCGGTGATAGCAGGGTTGGAATCACCCGATGGCTGCAAATACCGGTTCATGGGGAGCACACGGGTCAAGGGGAAGCGGGCCGAGGTGGAGATCTACGAGATCCTGGATGGCCTGACTAAGGACCGTGTAGAAGCGGTGATGAGAACTCGGAAGCAGTTCGAGGAGGCCGTGCGGCTCATGGATGTCAAACGGTTTTTCGACGCATGTCAAGGGTTCGAGAAGGTGGTCGCTGCCGACCCGATGGATGTACCAGCGCAGCGACTGGCGGAGCGTTGCCGTTGCTCTTGCCAGGCAGACCTGGCTGGATAGCCTCCCTTCGACAGCGTCGGTGGTGAAAAGGACCACATCTTGCCTTCCTGTTGACCTTCGTCTCGAAAATGTGGATAACGAGAGAGCAAGTCTGATGGACGGGCGTTGAGCCCAAATGAGGAGTGAACGATGCATCGATTCTGGAGTGTCTGGTTGGCTGTTGCTTTGATGGCGTTTGCGTGTGCCAAGAGCGAACCTGCG
>CALFHQ010000970.1 GCA_937876385.1 uncultured Pseudomonadota bacterium | reverse complement strand
CCTGGCTCACTGGAAGCTGGTCAAGCGGTTTGCCGGAGTACCCAAAGGGACATTCAAGATGTTCGCCAGAATCTCATCTGAACCGATGGGAGACCTCCTGGAAGGGATCGCCTTGGATCTGTCCTACACCCTTGACGGCCAGTTTCAGCTCGTGGCCCTCGCTCAGGATGCTGCTCAGGGGCGCTACGACCTGCTGATGGAGCGAATCTCCGGCGGAAATGTCACCCTGGTTCGCACGGGCCTCGAGTCTATCCCCATTTTGAACTTCGTCACCTGTCGTGAGCTTGGATTTGGACGCTCCAACCCAACCGCATGCGAAGGAATCGAGGAAGAGGGACGCTACGACCTTCGCCCCCGACTTAGAGAGATCGACGCCCCAACCCTGGTCCTCTCCGGGCAGTACGACCCCATCCTCCCTCCACGTTTTCAGAGGGAAATCGCCGACGGAATCGGAGACAACGCCGAACTGGTAGTCTTTGAGCTGTCCGGGCACATGATTTTCCTGGAACAACCCCAGGGAACCGCCGAAGTCGTTCTGGAATTTCTCAAGATTCCGCACCAGCAACCCCAGCAAGCTCCCGGGCTCTGATTCTGCGCCCATCAGCGTACCTTCCAGCAGCGCAAACCGGGACCTCGGGAAGTTTCGTTTGACCTCAAATGTGGGCGAGAATAGACTGAGTCGGTTTTTACCTCGGAGGATGGTTGCCGTGGAGGCCCCGAGACGTCCATTCCCATGGATTCACTACCTGAGACGCTCCATTCAAGTCGGCATCGTTGTTGCGGCCGCTTGGACTGGATACCGGTTTGCCGTGGGGCTTACCCTGACCTCCGTAGAGAAGTACTGCCCCATGGGCGGCCTCGCCACCAGCTATTCCGTCGCCTCGGAGGGGCGCTTCAGTTGCGCCACCGGGGAATTCAACTTTTCTCTCCTCATAGCCCTCGTCGCTCTGGCTCTCATTGCACGCAAATCCTTCTGTTCCTGGCTTTGTCCTGTGGGCACCGTGAGTGAACTGCTGGGAGGGCTGGTTGGGCGCATCAAAGGGAACAAACGGCGAGTTCGCTCGAAAACGAATCTTGCCTGGTCACTCCAAAACGCAGGATCGACGGATGGATGCGGCTGCTGCGGGTGCCGGTGGTGCTTGCGGTTTTGTACGCTACCATCCTGTCTGGGGAATTGCTCTTTCGTCCCTTCTGCCCCTACTATGTGATGTTCAGCTTCAACGGCCACGACGTCGAGATGTGGAGCTACGCACTGCTTGCGGTGTTTCTCGTGGGGATTCTCGTTGTCCCCATGGTGTGGTGCAGATATCTTTGCCCGCTGGGGGGTGCCCTTTGGCCATTCTCCCGGTTCTCCTTCCTTCGGGTGCGGCGCAACGAGGCAAGCTGCACCCACTGCGGAAAGTGCGATCGGGCGTGCGCCCATTCTATCCCCGTCTCCAAGGCAGGGGATGTGACCTCGGGTGAATGCACCCTCTGCATGGAATGTGTGGAGTCCTGCTCGGAGTCTGGAACCTTGAGCGTGGCCGCAGCAAAATCAAACCGCCGCTGGCCACGCCTCGCTGTTCCCGCGGCCGTTGGAATATTGTTGGTGGCTGGATTGTTCGCTGGAGAATTGATCTCTGTGCCGAGCTACGCTACCGAGTACGCGGCCCCGACTGAAGGGCAGGAAGTTCGGGAAGTGCATTTGAAGGTCAAAGGGGTGCGCTGCGTTGATACGGCAAAACTGGCGTCAACCGTCTTTGACGGAATGGACGGCGTGCTGAATTTCACTGCGTATGCCTCTCGAAACGATGTTATTGTGACCTATGATCCCACCCGCATCGATGTGGATTTCATCGTGAAGCTGGTGGAGGGGCCCGTCTATATGGCCGGGATTGACGAATATGTGTTCAACGTGTACGAGGTTCTTGAGATTGACGGGGAACCCGTCAACCCAGAGCCAAACGAAAACTGATCGGAGGGGATTGATGAGACGCTTGACGAGTTTGATGGTCGTAGTGCTGGCAGCGATGTTCGCAATGACGGCTTGCGGCAAAAAGGAAGAGGCCAAGAAGGAAGGAACCGAGCAGAAGAAGGTGGAACCGAAGGCCGGGGACCAGGGCTCCGGGTTGGCAGCAACTCCGGAAGAGGCTCTGCAGGAGAACATTCGTGGTCAGCTTCCTCCCGGGCACCCTCCAGTTCCTGGGATGGGAATGGCTGGGATGCCTGCCAAAGGCCAGCTCCCTCCGGGACATCCTCCCATCGAAGAGATGATGAAGGCGAAGGCTGAAGCAGAGAAGAAGAAGGCCATGGCAGAAGCCGAAGCAAAGGGGACCCCGGCTCCCGAAGCCAAGGTTGAAGAGAAAGTCGAAGAGAAGGTCGAAGAAAAAGTCGAACCCGAAGCCAAAGTGGAACCGAAAGCCGAAGAGAAAGCAGAAGCCCCGGAAGCAGCCGACGCCGATGCCCTCAAGGTTGCCACGTACAAGGTCCCGGGCATGGACGATGCAGTGGCCAAGCAGTTGACCCTGGCATTGGCTGGTCGAGACGGCGTCGTGTCGGCGAAGGCTGACGTGGAAGGGGGCCTGTTCAAGGTCACCTACAGCTCCGGTTGCCCGCACTCCATGGAAGCGGCGTTGAAGGCCGTTGCGGCCGACACTACCCTCGAGGGAGTAACCAATCGCACTGGCGACGCTCCTGTAAAGAGCGGTTGCGGAAGCTGCCCGAACAAGAGCACCTGTGGCGGTGCGGCCGCTGAGTAGTGCTCCGTTCCTTCGACTCGAATGCGATATTTTCCACCGGTTCCGTTTCGCTTGCCGTCGTAGGACACCGCGAGGCAGGCGGTTTGGGACCGTTCGGACTTGACACCATTCCGGGGCGCCCCTAACATCTCCCCACAAATGAGGGAGCCATGAAATCAACGAAAATCACAAGGCCCTATCTGTTCAGTTTGTTGCTGGTGGTGGCGATGTCACTGTTTGGTGCCGTTGCTGCCATGCTCGAATTGCCCTGGCTGTTCGTCGTCCCATTGGTCGGCCTCGTAGCCTGGTCGGACACCCGGAAACTCCTGGTGACCTTCGAGTTCTCCGCAACTTTTGTCGTGCTGATGACCATTATGGTGATCTTGGGGACGTTCTTTCACAAGTCTGAGATGTGGTCCTCGTACTGGTTCATGGGACTCATGGGCCTGCTGGGACTCAGCTCGTTGCTTTGCGTGACTCTAAAGTTCAACAAGCGACGCGGAATCCCCTACATCATCATCCACCTGTCTATTGTGATCGTGCTCGTCGGCTCCTTCATGAAGTTCCAGTTGAAGGAGACGGGGTTCGTTCACATCCAGGAGGGGATGGTCACCAACCAGATGTTGAAGATGGTCAACGGACGCACCGTGGACGAAACCGCAGAGCTTCCGTTCTCAATTCGACTCAACAAGTTCAACGTGGACTTCTACGAATCCAAACCCCAGGTCTCCATCTTCGAACACGACAAGGACCGACCGGTCGCCGTGTTGAAAATGGACGGCCAGACGGAAGCGAAAGTGGGAACCGTCAATGTGAAGTTGCTGGGCTTCCGTGAACATCCTTATGCTCCCATGCCGGACCATGCCCCCATGCTCGTGAAGATGGCGGAAATGGAAGTTGACGGCAAGCGAGGCTTCGTCATGGAAGGTCGCCCCGTCCGTCACAAGGAGCTGGCTTTCATGTACCGCGAAACCAGCGGCATGGCGAAGGTCTACAGGAGCGACATCTCCCTCATGGACGACCAGGGCAACGAGCTCGTGCGAAAGACCATCGTGGTCAACGATCCGCTGATTTATGATGGATGGTGGTTGTATCAATC
>CALFHQ010000969.1 GCA_937876385.1 uncultured Pseudomonadota bacterium | reverse complement strand
CAAGCCCCCACCATTCCATCGGTACCGGTGGGAACGGTGCTGCAATTTCAGGTGGACAGCGTGGATGCAGAAATTGAGACCATGGTGGAACCAGTAGATTCAGCCCCGGCGGCTCCGATGTGGACCTTGTCTTCCAAAGTCACCCTGGACACACCGGGGCTGGTTCGAGTGTCGGCTCGTTCTGTCGTTCCGGACTGCGAGGCGGAACCCTTTCAACACCAGTACCAGGTGGCGGAGACCCTTCCCTCTCCGGCAGGGCTTCCGGGAAGCGACGCAGTTTCTTTGGATGACGGGGGAATTGTCGGGTGGGCCGAGGATGCCCCCACGGTGGTCAAGGGAGAGGGGTTGTCGGAGGATTTCAGCGACCCGCAAAAGGCCCTGGGACCCGCCACTGGGAACAGCGGCGATGTCTTGAGCCTGGGCAGGGGCGGGTCCGTGGTGCTGACCTTTCAAGGGGGGATCTCGGATGGTCCGGGGGCTGATTTCGCCATCTTTGAAAACGGTTTCAGTGACAACTTCCTGGAGTTGGCCCGGGTGGAAGTGAGCTCTGACGGGAGTTCCTTTGTTGCCTTTGACACACTCTACCTGCTCACCGACCCCGTTGGACCCTTTTCCTACATGGACCCAGGCGGATTCATGGGGTTTGCCGGGCGCTATCGAGGAGGCTTTGGAACCCCCTTTGACCTGTCCGACTTGTCGCCAAAACCAGCCGTGATGTCCGGGATGGTGGAGTTGTCGGCGATTTGCTGCGTGAAGATCGTGGACGTCGTGGGGGACGGCTCTGAATTCGATAGCTTCGGGAATCCCGTGTACGATCCCTACCCAACCCAGGACAGCGCAGGATTCGACCTGGACGGCGTAGCGGTGTTGAATGAGCCGTCGCTCAATTGACGACGGTCCCCCTTGCAACCTCGGCCCCGTGAAGATAGCCTTTGGTGGACAGACTCTGGAACCTGGAAAGGTGGAGGATTCGATGGTTCGATTCGTTGGTGTGGCCCCGATTGTTGCCGTTGTCCTGGCGTTTTCGACGCTTTTTCCTGTTGGAGCCAGCGGGGAGGAGCCGCGATTGGCCTCGTACCGACAAGCCAAGGTGGAGTGTCCAGAAGGCTGGAAGCGCTTCGAGGATCGGTCGTTTGGCTATGCGGCATGCGTTCCCGACCGATGGGCCAGTCGGTCCCGAGGTGGCGAGGTTGTGTGGACCGCTGCCAAAGGGGCTGAAGTCGCCATCGGGAAGGTTATCAAGACCCGAAATGAGGAGGAAACGGCCTCGGGGGTTCGCAGCTACTTTTTGCGAAACAACGGGACGGTAGAGAAGACCCCTCGCGGGTTGTTTGCATACTCCCTCAACGGGGTGAGAGGTACCGTCTGGGCTCGTCAGGCGCACCGCTTCGGGGTCGTCGCGTACTCGGCCTGTAGTGGTGCTGCCGACACGTGCCGGGCATTGGATCGCACGGCCAAAAGAATGGTGGATACGATGCGGTTTGCGGGGTTGGAGGGGACCAAACCCTTTGAGGAGTGGAGCCGGGTGAAGACGAAAAACCTGGTGCTGCTGGCCCCCCCGAAGAGCCAGCCGGAAGCCGACTTGAAATGGCTCGCCCCGGTGTATCAGAAGGGGTATGAGACCATCGTCAAGGCGCTGGGAATCGAGCCCGACGACAATCCTATCTTGTGCTACTTCTATCCCACGAAGGCTGCGTTGTGGCTTTACAATCGTCGGGAATCGGGGTTTGCGTTCCTTCCGGCTGGAGAGGTTCACTCCTGGTTCATCAGTCGAGCGGAGCGCCAATCCACAGGCCACGAGATGACCCACGTGATTGCCTGGAGAGCCTGGGGAGAACCGTCCCAGGCCTTGCTGGGCGAAGGGGTCGCAGTTGCCATGGACCTGAGCACCATCGACCCCAGCCAAGCCTTTAAGGAGGCGGTGGGGAAGAAGCTCGCCTCCTTTTCGCTGAAATCTCTCCTGGGACAGGGGTTCTTTGAAGCGGAACCGACCCTGGCTTACAAGGCCGCGGGTTCCTTTGTGAAATATCTTCTGAAGGCCTACGGTGTGAAGTCCTTTGTAACGTTCTACAAGGCCCCAGATATTGAGAAAGGGGCAGTGGAAGCGTACCAGAAAACCCTGGCGCAACTGGAGCTGGGTTGGAAGGCCTCCCTGGAATCGAAGACCCCCTGAAATCCATCAGGAATCGTCGCCATCTTCCCGTCGAATCGAGTGCTTTCGCATGAGCGCATGGAAATTGGGGCGCGCCATCTGGACTTCCTCGGATGCCCGTGACACGTTCCAGTCCGAGCGTTCGAGGGCTGCCAGAACGAAGTCCCGCTCGACTTTCCGAAAGACCAACTCCTTGAGCCGCTTCTTTTCCTCCTTCAAGTCCTGAGCGCTGAGCGGAATCGTCGTGGCCAGCATGGAGGGGTCTTTGAGTTTCTTGTCGTGGAAGGCCGAAGGAAGGTGGGAGGCGTCGATGTGCGTGGCGTCCACCGTAGCGACCAACCGCTCCACGATGTTTCGAAGTTCACGAACGTTTCCGGGCCACTCGTGGGAGATGAAGCGCGCCATGGCCGCCGTCGTGAATCCCTCGGCTGGACTCTGCGGGCTTTCGCTGCGGGCCTTGTTGAGGAATTGCAACGCCAGCACAGGGATGTCCTCGGGGCGCTCCCGGAGAGGGGGGAGGGTGATGGGAATGACGTTCAGTCGGTAGTACAAGTCCTCCCGAAAACGCCCCTCTTCCACCAACTCGAAGAGGTCACGGTTTGTGGCCGCGATGATTCGGACGTCCACGTCCTGCTCCAACTCCCGACCAACGGGCCGGACCTTTCGATTCTCAAGGACTCGAAGGAGCTTCCCTTGAACCTCCAGGCTCATGTTGGCGATTTCATCGAGAAAGAGGGTCCCCCCGTTGGCATAGCTGAAGTAGCCGGGGCGGTTGGAAGTTGCCCCCGTGAAGGCCCCTCGCACATGGCCGAAGAGCTCCGATTCAATGAGGTTGGGGGAAACCGACGAAATATCCACCGGTACGAAGGGCTTGTCTGGACCGATGCCCATGTCATGGATTGCATGGGCAACCAGCTCCTTGCCTGTTCCCGACTCACCGTAGATGGTGACGGTGAAGCTCGTAGGAGCGATTTTCACAATCTGACGCCGAATGTCCTCAATGGCCTTCGAGCGGCCGAGGATGTTGTGATCCCCCTTGAGACGCTGCAGCTCCTGACGCAGAAAGTCGTTTTGATGGCGCATGTCCCGGTCTTCCATGGCCTTGCTCACGGCCAGCGCCAGCTCTTCGGGGGTGAAGGGCTTGGGAACATAGTGGAAGGCACCCTTCTTGATGGCCTCGATGCTGGTTTGAATGGATGCGTACCCGGTGATGATGATGACGCACACGTCGGGAGCTTCCCGCCTGATGATCTTGAGCGCTTCCATGCCCGAAAGATCGGGCATGTTCAGGTCCAGGAGGACCAGGTCGTAGTCCCCGCTCAAGACCTGCCGAACACCCTCCACTCCCGAAAGACAGGTGTCCACCAGGTGCCCCTCCTCTTGCAGGATTCGGCGGCAACTGATTCCGATGGAGCGCTCGTCGTCGATGACGAGAATTCGAGCCTTCGTGTTGGGCATGGCAAACTACCTCACGTGCTGATAGGGGCACCGTCCGGGGATACGCGGGGAATGAAAACACTCACCGTGGTCCCGCGGCCGACTTTGCTGTCAATCTCAATGGTCCCGCTGTGCTTCTGGACGATTCCCAGGGAAATGGATAGCCCCAGTCCAGTCCCCTTGCCGGGACCCTTCGTGGTGAAGAAGGGCTCGAAGATTCGATCCATGTTCTCCGGCTCGATGCCGGGACCGGTGTCCATGATGCGGACCTGAGTGAAACTCCCGGAGGAGTCCTCGTCGCTCACCACCATGACCTTTCCGTTTGGACCCGAAGCCTCTCCGGCGTTGGCGATGATGTTTGTAAACACCTGCTGCAACTGTTTGGCGTCGCAGTTGACCCAAAGGAGCTGGTCCGCCAGGCGGACTTCGCTGCGCACCTGTTTCATGACCTCATATTTGGAGGTCAGCATTAACGTGTCTCGAAGAATGTCATTGACATCGACCACCTGCTTTCTGGCAGGACGCTCTCTGGCGAAGTCGAGGAGGTTTCGAACGATGTCACGGCATCGAGTGGTCTCTTCGACAATAATCTCCAGGTCTTCCCGGTGGCTGTCCTCGTCGTTGGTGTGCTTCAACAGCAGGGACGACAGGGTCAGCACCGAGGTCAGCGGGTTGTTGATTTCATGCGCCACACCCGCTGCCAGGCGGCCGATTGACACCTGCTTCTCCACATGGGAGAGGCGCTCGGTGGCACCATCTCTCAAGGCGATGTCTCGCTCCTTGATTCCCTTCACCATCAGGTTGAACGCTCTGGCCAACTGCCCCAACTCGTCCTCGGTGTGGAGACGAACCTTGTAGTCTCGATCCCCCCTGGCGACTCGATTCATTCCCTCGGCCAACTCCCCAATGGGCTTCATCAACCACCGTGAAAAGAAGAAGGTCATGAAAATTCCGATGAGCATCCCCGCCGTGATGATGGTGGCAAACAGGGCGATGGTTCGGTTTCGAATGTCAGAGTAAATATCCTTCTCCGCCCCAATCCCGAGCATTCCGACGATATCCCCTCGGTAGTCTCGCAGGGGCATATACGCCGCGTGAAAAGTGCGGTTGGTGACCTCCGCTTCCCCCACGAAGACGTTCCCTTTCTCCATTACCTCGCGCAAAACCCGAGGATCGACTCGAGTACCGATCCCCTCCTCGCCGATGGAGGTCGCTATCCGCCTGTCCTTCAGGAAGTAAGTCGCTGCCCAGCGGCGGGAAGGCCCGGGCCACAACAGAGAGAGGGGAACGGTCGCCAGTTGCTCACGACCGTTCAGCAACGTGCCGACGATGTGGAGAGAACCCGGGACGTCGGAGCCGCTGGCAGCGAGCAACAGGAGACCATCTCCAAAGCCACTATTGTATCCCAGAAAGGTCAGCGTCTCGTGTCCGACGGCCACAACACCCGACAGATTCCCCCCGGAAGCGAGGGCCTGGGTGGAGAAACGGGCCAACTCACTCTTGCGCCATCCCTCCATCGGCAGAGAAACCGCGGTGCACTCACTATTGCCGTCTGGAACGTCTTGTTCCGGCCACGCGGGGGAGGCGGACACGCGCTGCAGGTCGATGGCTTCCGGTTTCACGTCGAC
The DNA here is from genome assembly GCA_937876385.1 of uncultured Pseudomonadota bacterium. Lineage (GTDB taxonomy): Bacteria > Myxococcota_A > UBA9042 > CAIXZC01 > CAIXZC01 > CALFHQ01. Next base: position 1,465 of record CALFHQ010000969.1, on the reverse strand, counting down.
GCTGAAGTCGGCTACGACCATTCCATCGGCGACTGCTTGCGAGAGCACCTCGCATTGGGAGGAACCGGCTTCGACTGAGTGCAAGCTTCGGCCGATAAGCTCCAGACGTTTCAGGTGCTCCTTCAAGTACAAGTCGGTGAGCTTGAGTCCAACCTCTGCCTTGGAGGATGCCAACTCCACCACCTTTTGACCGAGCACCAGGTCGCCGATGATGACCGCTGCCAAAGCGGACACCACCACCAGGATCAAGAAGGCCAGCATCAACCGTCCCCTAAAGGCGAGGCGGTCGAGCCACAATCGAACGTTCTTTCCTGCCTGAGCGAGCACTGAGACCCCCATCGATGGCGTCGCCATCACGACAATCTGCGACCATGATAATTGGGGTGTATAAAAAGTAAACACATTTCGACGCAGCGCGGCGAAATGGCTGCAATCATGGCGAAAACACTGACTCGGTTGTTCCATTGGGTGCCGCTTACTGGGGTAGAGTCGTGACGGTGTGTGTGGTTCGTATACACCCGGTCAACGGCCAAAATTCCCGGGCAATATCAGGACGTTGTGTGCGTTTTGTTGTGATTTGACAGGGACGGTGGGCGGAGGGTGCACGGAGGGCTCCCCTCTTCTGTATGCAATCCCCATACAGTCGTGGGTTTGACCTGACGAAGTGAAGCGGGGCGATCTCAGCCCACTGCAACGGGTTGCGAACCTCTCCTGGGAGGGCATTGTTTGTGGCATGGAACTTGTATACTCACGGCGCCGGTTTGCGACTGCCCACGGCCGTTGGGCGTTTCGAGTTCGGAGTGCCAATGGCAGCGACGGTGGCTTACACAAGTGATCTCATCCTGGGAAGTTCGGGCGAACTGCTGGGAAGAGAGGAGCAACGTGAAGCAATCCTGGCGCATGCAGGCAGTCGCCAAATTGAAATCCTGGAGTGGTTCGAAGACGCAACGTACGAGGAGCGGATTCGTTCTCGACCTGGAATCATGCGGATGCTAGAGTTTTCGCATCGTTTCGACCACCTGTTGGTGGAACGATTCTGGGCCTTGTCGCCGCTGTGGAGGGAGCTTGAGGGCTTCCTCGAAGAGTGTCAGGAGCGGGGCATACGAGTCGAGTCGGTGAATCAGTTGCAGGACGGAGTATCCAAGCTGGCCCAGCGGTTTTCCACTGGGGATTGACGGCTGGATTTTCCCGACGGGGAGCCTTGGGGGGCGCCTGCGTCTTTGATGGCTGAGGCGGCGGCTGCACTCTTTGCCAGCGGCTGGTGAAGGGGCTCGAATCGGCACCCATGGGGGTCGGTTTTGCAGTCAACCTGAAACGGGGAGAGGATTCATGGATCTGTCGCAAGCAACTCGCGAAATCATGTGGAACATCAATGGTGCGTGGCTCATGTACACGCTCTTCCTGGTTGCCCTTGGCGTCTTTGTCTACGGTGTCTACCTGAGGTTTCAGTCGTTGCGGGAATGGA
>CALFHQ010000968.1 GCA_937876385.1 uncultured Pseudomonadota bacterium | reverse complement strand
ATCTCCCCTAAGGCGACAACCTCGGGGAGGGTGGCAAGGGACTCCAGGGGAGGCAATTCCAAAGAGTCGTCGAGGTACCACGGATGGTAGCCAACGGCCGGGTAAACGCCGGAGGTTTGTCTGGCCAGTTCCACCACCTGCCGACTCGACTCCAGGTCATATCCTGTGGCCACCAGACGCGTCACTCCCGCCTCTAAGGCTCGCAGCACAACTGCATCTGAAACGTCCACCAAAGGGGGCAGGGTTGGGTGCCAGTGAACATCAGTCCACATGCAAAACCTCTACCAGAATCCCCTCACCCGACTTCAAGTGCTCCAAACCGGCGACGACGCTGCTCAAGGTGGAGGTGGGGTGGTCCCTGTGCCAGAGGGCGGTGCGGGCAAAGCCCCTGGGAGCCGAAATGGACTGTCGAAATCCAGATTCTCTCAGACGTTCCAGGTTCAAGGCGAAGTCGCTGTCACCAAAGGGGGCTCGAAAGCGGAAGTCGTGGAGGGTCTCCAGGCGGTGCACTTCCTTTGGCGGAAGGTGCAGAGTTCTGCACGTCGTCTCCAGCGCTCCCGCCGCGTGGCGAAGGTAGGCGAGGGGGGTTACGAGGGCTTCTCCAGCGATGTTCACTCGCCCCGTCACCGAAGTGGCACAGGCAAGGTGCACGATGGCCTTGGCGACAGTCTGCACGAACCCGTCGGGCATGATGGTGCGGCCGCTTCCTCGCAAAACAATGGGTGCGCTTTGGACTAGCTGCTCAATCCACAGGGCGTCTCTTCCGTGGGGATCTCCAGGACCCCACATCTGAGGCAACACCCCCCAGGCGAGTTGACTTGGGGTGCCGGAAAGTCCCGTGGAGAGGGCGTTCCACGCGTCGATTTTTCCCCGGGCATACGGGCCCTCGCCGCGAAGCGGCGCATCCTCAGCTACAGGGAGGGGCAAACGGAGGTGAAGTCCGTACTCGGCGATGCTCCCGGCTACAAACAGCCGCTTTGGGGCAAACCCAGCGGCAAACAGGTCGACCAACTGTTGGGCTTCGAGCCCCGTGTACATCGCCAGGTCGATCCAGGTATGGAAGCGCATGGAGTGAAGCACTCGCAGGAACTCCGAACGCCTTCGGTCCCCCTTGATGAAGGTGGCCGGGAACGGCTGTTCGGGAGGTGTTCGCCCCGCCACAACAACAGAACCCTCTGGACCCAGGCGGTCGTTCAAGGCAGCGACCACGCTGCGGCCGAGGAAGCCGGTTCCTCCCAGAACAAGGACTCTAGAAGGGGGAGAATTCATCGGCTCCAACCTGCTCCAGGTAGGTTTGGTAGATGGCCGGGCAGTAGCCTCGCAGCTTGCACGACGAACACTGTGGCGCCCACTCTCTGTCGGTTGCCAGTGCTGCCGGGCTCGTTTCCCCGGTTGCGGTGTCGAGGGATGCGTGCTGATGGTAGAGATCCAGGCTGCGCCCCAGGTGGTCTGGAATCAGGCACAAGGGGATGTCTCTGTAGGCGATGGAGGCGTTGGGTGCCTCTTTGATGGCGTCTTTGACCACTTGTGCGGTGTCGGTGAGGCTGAGGGACAGTTGCCCATAGTGGCTGTGAGCTCTCTCCAGCGGCTTGAGACCGGCAAAAAGCAGGTAGGGCTTTCTCCTGAAGGTCTGGGCAGCGTGGGCAAACCAGTGAGCGAAGGGCTTGCCTTGATCTTTCAGGTGTCTGGTGACTACGGCGTACAGGTATGTCTGCATCGGAGACCGGGCGAGGTTTGCTAAAGCTTCTTCGAGCAGGTCACCGGCGTCCGCCCGGCGACTCAGGTTTCGCTGGTTTTCGCTTCGCCAGTCGTCGTAGGAGAGGGCCACGGTGTGAACGGCGTGTTGCTCCAGGTTGTCGACGTAGGGTTTGTACGAGAGCATGAGCCCGTTGGTGGTCAAGACGGTTCCCATAAGTCCCGCCGTGTTCAACTGTTCAAGGACGGAAAAAAGAGGGGGCCAGATGGTGGGTTCTCCGCCGATGAGGACGCAAGTGGAAAAGCCATGGCGCATTGCTGCCTGGCCGTTTGCGAGGGCGTCTTGTCTGCGGGTGCGGACCAACTGGCGGCGCTCCACCGAGCAGTACACGCAGTTCTGGTTGCAGACGTTTCCTACATCAATGTAGAAGGCCGGCGCGAGAGATTTCGCCAGGGCCACGACTTCCTCTGGACAGTGGATGTCCGGCGGGGGCTCCCGGAGAATTCGAACGTCCACATCGCTGCGACGGTCCCTTTGGAAGATTTCCACTTCGATTTTTTTGTCGTAACTCATGCGAGGAACATTCTGGCCATCCCCGCCGGGGTGTGCAAGGGAAAGATGGGGGCAGGTCTAAGGAGGAGCGTTCTCCCCTACTTCTTGAAGTCGGGCAGTTTCTTGAAGAAGTTCGATGCGCGGTGCTTGTCCACCATGAACCAACTGTTCTTCAGCCGGTCAACGGAGTTCGTTCGCACGTAGTTTCCCTTCTCCCCTTCCGACTCGCTCAACTGGAAGGAGAACTCCTGTCCGGCATGGGTTTTCACTCGCACAGTGATCGAGTCGGGGCCAAACCCCGCTGACTCCGGGGGGATTCCCTGGGTGACGTCGAGGGCGTCGAGGTGAGTCAAATTGAAGACCAGCGATGAAAGGTTCACCGGGCTTATTGCCTCGGGTTTGGTCATCTGCCAACTCAAGGTCTTCGCCCCCGGGATCGGTTCAAAGACGAGGGTCTGGTCGGGATGCTCCAGAGCAATGGAAGCGATCTCCTCGGGCTTTAGTCGCAGGACTCGCTTGTCTTTCAGCTCTTCAAAGGTTTTCATGATTCGATGGGCGGTGGTTGTGGAGATGAGAAATACTTCGTCGGATTGGGTGGGGAAACGGGCGTAGTATCCGGTCTGCTTCCCATCCTCCAGGAATGCTGCTCCGATGTGCATTTCCACGGTGCCTTCACCCGTTTCCCCCTTCATGTGGGCCTTGATGATGGCGTAACCACGGCTCAGACCGGCGGTTTCAAGGTCCGGCTGGCTGTCCAGGAACCGCATGACCACGAAGGTTGCCACTCCACTGGCCAGCCCTCTGGCGGCCGTCTCGTCCACAAGCTCCTCTTTGGGCGCCGTGAATCTCCACTCATCGTCACGGATCCTGTCCAAAGCCATGTGCGGCTGCCCGGGAATGGTCAGTTCTATGTGGTCAAGGTCGCTGGAGTGAAAGTTCACCAGCTTCTTCGTGCGCAGGTCGTTGAGGGACTTCATCAGCTTCTTTGATGTGGCCGAATCCACCATGAGAAAGTCCTCTTTCCGGTCCAGGCGGGCGTACACTTTGCCCCCTCGAGGGGCGCCCAACTCCAGAACATGGGTCTGTGAGGAATCTCCATTCTTGATCTCGACTGTGATCACAAACGCCTTGTCGAGCGCGCTCTTGTCGGCGTCAGGAAGCTTCGGAAGAAACTCCGCTGCCCGGGTGTCGAGAATGGCGGAGAGGTAACTGTCTGGCGGGTCCATGGGCTTGTCTTTGGGCTCCACGGTGTTCCACTTGTCCTGGACCCTCTCCATGACGACCCGGGCTCCTTTGTGTCGCGGATCGAGGATCTCCAGGCGCTGGGCGTCCTCCTTCTTGAAGTGGAACAGGGCCTTGTCCCGCAACGACGAGACCGGAATCTCCAGAGGGGTCCGGTAGTTCACACCCACGATACGAAAGACGACGTTGGAGTCCGGTTCCATGACGAAGGTGCTCTTTTCTCCAGACACTTTGTCTTCGTCGGAGAAACCAATCCACAGGTTCACCAGGACGCCGTCAGGGCCGTAGATGGTAACCGGAATCCGAAGGTCAGGGGACAGACCATAGTCGTCCAAACCCTCTGGGGGGACTTCTATGGCAGAACCCGATACGGCGGGTCTGGCAAAGGCTTTGAGCATCGCATCAACGAGCGCTGAGTTTGCCGGGTGGCCCCCCTC
>CALFHQ010000967.1 GCA_937876385.1 uncultured Pseudomonadota bacterium | reverse complement strand
CACCGCAGCCCAGAGCTACCAGAGCGCGGAAATGTCGAAGATGATCCCCACCGCCCTCGCCCTGGCTTTTGAGCCGGGATCCACGGTGAAAGGACTTCTCGACGCCGCTGCCCTAAACGAAGGAGTCATCACTCGCGAGGAACGCATCTTCTGCGAGGAAGGGGAGTGGTTCGTGGACAAGAACGAACGCCCCATCACCGACACCCACAAGTTGGGATGGACCGCAATGGACGAGGCCATGAAGGTCTCGTCCAACATCTTCCACGGCAAAATTGCCCTCTTGCACCTGGGCCCCCAGAAGACCTACGAGTACTACAATCAATTCGGGTTTGGGGAACTGACCAACGTCCTGTGGGACCTCTCCCCCGAGATCCCCGAAGAAATGCAAGGACCCACCCGTGAAGCTCGAGGACGACTCGCCCATTGGAAGAAGTGGACCACCATCGATACCGCCAACGCAGGCTTCGGACATGGATTCTCCGTCAACGCCATTCAATTGGTCGCCGCGTTTGGAGCGTTGGCCAATGATGGAGTCTGGAGAAGCCCGGTCCTCATCAAGTCCGTTCGAGACGGAGAGGGAGAAGTGGTCGCTCAGGCGGAGCTGGTGGAACGGCGTGTGACCAGCACGGAAGCGGCCCACCAGGCCGTGGAACTGATGGAGCGAGTTACCGAGGACGGGGGAACTGGTGAACGCGCTTCGGTCTATGGCGTGGCGGTGTCCGGCAAGACAGGCACAGCGGCCAAGGCCATCGGTATCAGCACGACCTTGAAGCAGAACGGAAAGGACAAGAAGGTCACTCGGGGTACCTACATGGAAGGACGCTATGTCGCCTCCTTCGTGGGAATGGTCCCCTCCAGAGCTCCTCGCTACGTCATTCTGGTGGTGGTGGATGAACCCGGTGGCTCCCACGCTGGTGGCGATGTGGCCGGTCCGGTGTTCTCCAAAACAGCGTCTCGAGTCCTCGCCCACACCAGCATCATCGAGGGACGAGATTCAGAAGTCGTCACCACGGAAGAAGCCCCGGTGCCGCAAGAGGAAGTGGAGCAGACAGAGAACGTGGAAGTGCCAGAAGTGGAGCCTGAGATTCTCAGCGTCGGAGCCACAAAGGTTCCCGACATGAGCGGCATGACGGTACGAAAAGCACTGGAAGTGATGCAGGCCAGACGCCTGAAGATGGAAGCCAACGGCGCAGGACGAGTCACACGCCAGGAGCCCGCCGCCGGGACTGTAGTCCTGCCTGGCAGCGTTGTGACCGTTACTTTTGAGAGAGGAGAGCAGCCCACCGAGACAGGAGAGCAGTCTAAATGAGCCGCACCAGCGCAGACATAGCCCGTAACATCGTCTCGACGGCCGTTGTGTTGGTCGAAGACGTTCCCGTCCGGGGAGTCACCCACGACTCTCGCAAGGTCGAAAAGGGCTTTGTCTTCGTCGCAGTAGAAGGGGCCTTGTTTGACGGCCACCGGTTCATCAAGCAGGCCATCGAAGCCGGCGCTGTTCTCGTCATCGGCTCCAACGCCGACGCACTGGCCGACGCCCCAAATCGAATTCTCGTCGATGACCCTCGAAGTGTGCTCCCCCTGGTCGCCAACATCGTTTACAACAATCCCAGCCGAGGCCTTGCACTGGTGGGGTTCACCGGAACCAACGGAAAGACCACCGCATGTGCCATTTGCGAGGCCATGGCCACGGCTGCAGGAATTCGAAGTGGAGTCATCGGAACGGTAAATGCTCGGTGGCCCGGGAAAGAAGTCGCCTTGACCCACACCACACCGGAGGCGACTCAAATGTGTCGGCTCTTGTCCGACATGCTTGCCGATGATGTGGAAGCCGTCTTTGCTGAAATCTCCAGTCATGCCCTCGCCCTCTTCCGAGTCGACGGGCTGGATCCTGCGGTGGGGGTGTTCACAAACCTCAGCCAGGACCACCTTGACTTCCACGAAACCATGGAAGCCTACGAAGCGGTGAAGACTTCCATGTTCACTCGCTGGCTGAGAGAGAGCCGAAATCGCCGCGGCGCCGTGGTCAATATCGACGACGAAGCAGGGGTCCGAATCGCCGCCCTCGTCGACTACAACTGCGTCACCTGTGGAATTGACAACGAACAAGCAACTCTCTGGGCTTCCGACATCGTTGGGGACCTCGACGGACAGACCTTTGAATTGCACGGTCCCTTCGGGCACAAGACGGTGACCACCCGCCTGGTCGGCCGCCACAATGTGTACAACATCCTCTCTGCCCTGGGGGTGATGTGGGTCATGGGATGGAACCTGGATCTGGCTCTGGCAGGGCTCTCCCGTCTGGGTGCCGTCGCCGGTCGCATGGAAAGCGTCCCAAATCCCTTTGGCTTCGGCGTCTGGGTGGACTATGCACACTCCCCCGATTCCCTCATCAAAGCGCTGGAGGCGCTTCGACCGGTGGTCCCCGGGCGAATCGTCACTGTCTTTGGGGCCGGCGGAGACCGAGACCGTGGCAAGCGCCCACTCATGGGTGCCGCCGTGTCCAACGGAAGTGACATCGCTGTGGTGACTTCTGACAATCCCAGGACGGAGTCTCCCCTGGCAATCGTGGACGATGTGTTGAAGGGAATGACTGAAAGCTACCGAGCACATCACACCGTCGTGGCCCCGGATCGAGGAATGGCCATCGAATTGGCCATCTCCATGGCTCGCCCGGGAGACGGAGTGCTGATCGCTGGAAAGGGGCACGAAGATTATCAGATCGTCGGCAAAGAAGTTCGCCACTTTGACGACCGGGAGCAGGCAGCAGAGGCCATTGCAGCTTTGGAGAAAGTACGGAAATGATGGAACGCCTGGAAAACGTGGCTCGAGACATAAACGGCACCCTGCACGGTGATGGACAGGCCGTAGCGTCGTATGTCGACATCGATACCCGACGGATGGAAGCCCCCGGCGGGATCTTCGCAGCCCTTCCAGGAAGCAACACCGACGGCCACACCTTCCTCCCCGCAGTTGCCAAACTGGGAGCCGTCGCAGCCCTCGTCAGTCGTCGCTGGTTCGAAAACACCGCCACAGACCGTCGACCCGCTCTGAACTATCTGGTTGTGGAAGATGTGGAGAAGGCATTGTGGAAGTTGGCCCTCGCCGTGCGAAGTCGATTTGGCGGCCGGGTGATCGGCACCACTGGCTCGGTTGCAAAGAGCACCGTCAAGAACATGATTCAGGCTGTTTGCGAGGCCGGATTGGGCGCCGGCCGTTCGACCCCTGGAAATTGGAACAACCTCCTCGGCGTGCCATTGACCATCCTGGGAATCACCCCGGATGACCGGTTCCTGAACGTCGAAATGGGAAGCAACGCCCACGGTGAGATCCCCATGCTGGCCAGTCTCGTCCAGCCGGAAATCGCCGTCATCACAGCGGTCAAAGCTGCCCATCTGGAGGGCTTTGGAACCCTCGAAGGGGTGCTCAAAGAGAAGGCCAGCCTTGGCCACGCCGTAGGGAGCAAAGGAGCTGTGGTGATCCCGTCTGGAGACGCCATGCTTCGTGGTGAAATGAAGCAGTTCGCCGGGGAAGTAATGACCGTAGGCGTCAATGCAGACGACGACATCCAAATCGTCGAGATGCGAGACGAGATCCGGGTATCGGGGGTCTTCGAGCACCGAGGAGTTCGCACCGAGATCAAGTTGGGAATGCCCGGCCTCTTCAACCTCCACAACGCTGCTTTGGCCTTTGGAGTGGGAACGCTCCTCGGTATCCCCTCCCAGACCATCGCCCTGGGTCTGGCCAACACCCGGATGCCCGCACTTCGCATGGAACTGCAAGAGATTCACCAGCGCACCATCATCCTCGATTGCTACAACGCCAGCCCTGCATCCATGAAAAGTGCTCTGGACGTTCTGGTGAAGCTGTCCGACGGACGTGGAGTCGCCATGCTGGGAGCGATGTACGAGCTGGGAGCCGACAGCGATGC
>CALFHQ010000966.1 GCA_937876385.1 uncultured Pseudomonadota bacterium | reverse complement strand
GAGTACAGCCAGGATGCAAAGCTGGTCAAGCGAAGCAGCCAGGAGCTGTCGTTGGTGAGAGACGTGAGAAACCGTTTGAACGTCATCAACGGCAAGCTGGCCGTCGCAAGGCCGCAGCGGGATCGTCTAAAATCGCTGCGTTCCGACAGACTGGCATCCATCACTCAGGACGTAACCCGGCTATTGAGTCGTGCCCGAAAGCTTCGAGACCAGGTGGAAACACTTCAGAAGATGTTTCCTGTGTTCTTCGGGCGCCTTCTTCCCGGGACCGAGCGCCTGGTGGAGACCTATGGACGGATCCAAAGTCACATGGAATCGCTGATGCTGGAGGACGCCCTGGACCTCATCGCATACTCCCAGGAGCACATGAATCGTCTCCTGGATATTCTGGAGCAGTCTCAAGATTCCGCCAAAGCAGCGGGAGCCCTGGGTGCCGGTGGCGCTCAGCCAGGAATAGAACTAAGCGGCAAGGAGCGGCGCATCTCGAAAGATGAGCTACAACAATACCTCGAGTTGAGTGCTCAATTCGGGGAAGGGAATCAATGGCGAAACGTCATCGACACATACTTCTCCCGACTGTCTCAGTAGCTTTGCTACTGGCAGGCTGTTTTGTGGGAGTCGAGCCCGTCTTCGGGGCCCCCCCTTCCGCTACCACCGTCGCAGTGGACGAGGCTTGGGAGCGTTGGAATTCGGGGTTCCTGCGGGAGCTGGCTCAGACCACCGAAGACCCCTCGCTGGCCGCGCTGAGCCTCTCCGCTGCGGATTTCATCGACGGCAATCTCAAGGAAGCCCAGGAGCGGGCATCCACCCTCCCAAAGGACTCTCCCAAATGGCTGAAGGAACGCCAGGGGCGCCTGCTTGACACGGTAGCCTCGTGGATTCCTGTAATGGAACGAGGAGCCCCGGTGGACACCGGCGATGCGGGAATCATTCTCGTTTGCCCTCCAGACGAAGTCTCCTGGTGTCGCGCCATTTTGCCCCGCATCAAGGGGATGAAGAAGGAGTACTCAGAGTTGCTCTCTCTGGACCCGAAGCGCACCCTTCGAATCATCTTCGTTGCAACCCGCCGGGATCTGTCGGCGGTGTCTCAGGTTCCGATCAACCAGTTGGAATCCAGCGGAACAGCCGCCGTTACGTTGTTTGGAACGGTCTTTGTCTTGAGTCCGTCGTTTTTCGAGCATGGGTGTTTGTGGTTGCGGATTCTGGGTCACGAGATGGTTCACTGGTACGTCCACCCCCTGTGGATGGGCCGGGCTCCGACGTTCCTGGAAGAGGGGCTCGCCATGTTGTTGGAAGACGTCGGGCTGGGTGAGGGCATTCGTGGATTGGAATCCATGGAGCGTGCCTTGCTGCAACTGGCTCACGAGAGGAATCTGCTGGCAACACAAGAGGATCTGCTGAAGCCCTTCTGGCATTTCCAAAGTGGCTTGACGGCCCGGGTCGCCTTTCTCCAGTCCATGTTGCTGGTTCGAGAGGTCGTTCGTCAACTGGACGGAGATCCCGTCGCAACCCTGGTGGATTCTATCGCCGACAGTGAGGATTGGCAGAAGACCTTGAAGGAGTTGACCAGGTGGTCTTGGAAGCGGCTATGGAGCCGGGCTCGCTCTCGATGGCGAGGAGAGAGTTCCCGAGAGGAGCTCACGGCGTTCCTTTTTTGGGACGCTCGAGAGTACCTGTCCGACCGGCAGACAAAGCAGATTGACGAGGGAAGGGAGACGGTGTTGCTGGGAGACTTCCTTTGGGGGCAAAGCCAGAACTCGGCGGCTCTCCGAGTGTACTTTCGGCTCCCTCAAGTTCTCCAGGAGAGCCCCGACGTTGCGTGGCGTATCGGTCGCCTGCTTCTGGAGTTGGAGCGGGTCTCAGAGGCAACCGAGCGTCTCGACCGGGCCCTGGTGCTGCACCCCCACGACGCTCGGTTGATGTATGTGGCAGCACTGTGCGCCGAGGCACTTCAGGAGCGGGAAGAGGCAAGAAAGCTGGCGGAGGGTAGTTGGCTGGTCTACCCATTTGCCAAGGAAATCGTTACCATGCTGGAACGACTTAAAGTTTTACCGGATCCAGGAGAGGGAGATGGCTGACAAGACACAACTGCAGCAGCTTGAATCAGTGGCACAGCTCAAGTCTCGACTCATCAGCGAGATTCAGAAGCGCATCGTGGGGCAAGCGGAGACATTGGAGTTGGTGCTCGTTGCCTTGCTCTGCCGAGGCCACGGGCTCATTACCGGTGTCCCGGGGCTGGCGAAGACCCTCCTGGTTCGCTCCTTGGCCGAGGTCATGGAATTGAGCTTCTCCCGCATCCAGTTCACCCCCGACTTGATGCCTTCGGACATCACCGGAACAGAGGTCATCGAAGAAGATCGAACTACAGGGCGCCGTCAGTTCAAGTTCGTCCCGGGGCCAGTATTCGCCAACTTGATGCTCGCCGACGAGGTGAACCGGACCCCTCCAAAGACCCAGGCAGCATTGCTCCAGGCCATGCAGGAATATCAGGTAACAGCCATGGGGCGCACCTATCCGCTAGAGACCCCATTCCACATTTTCGCAACCCAGAACCCCATTGAGCAGGAAGGAACCTATCCACTTCCCGAGGCGTTGCTGGACCGATTCATGCTGAGCATCCAGATGGACTACCCTGCCTTGGAAGAGGAGCGACGAATCGTTCTTCAGGACAGCAACAACCGTGCTCCCCTGGAGAAAGTGGTGGGTCAAAAGGCCCTCCTCGAAGCGCAACAGTTGCTCTCTCAGGTGCCCGTGGGGGACAGCATCGCAGATTATGTGGTTCGCTTGGTGCGAGGTACGAGACCGGTGGGGGATGCCCCGGACTTCGTGCGGGAATACGTCAACTGGGGTGCTGGACCCCGAGCGGCCCAAAACCTGCTCATCACGGCCAAGGCCAGAGCGTTGCTCGACGGAGAGCCCTCTCCCCAACGAAAACACGTCAACGCAGTGGCCCCTGCTGTGCTCCGTCACCGGCTCGTGCTCAACTTCCGAGCGGAGACCGAGCGACTCCATGCCGACGAGATCATTGCGGGGGTGATCAAGCACATTGGTTGAGCCCAGGAACAGATCCGACGCCGGTGAGCCCGGCACAAACCTGCTGACCCCTCAGATGGAGCAGCGGCTGGCCGGGGTTCACTTTCCCATCAGCGATTTCGTGGACGGGCGTCTCTCCGGCATCCACCGCAGCGCCCAACCCGGTGTCAGCGTGGAATTCGCCGAGCACAAAGAGTATTCCCCGGGGGACGACCTGCGTCACTTGAACTGGAAGGCGTATGCCCGCCTGGATCGGTTCTACATTCGCCAGTTCACCCGGGAGACTCACGCAGAGGTGGTGCTCGTGTTGGACACTTCCGGCTCCATGAACTACCAGTCGAAGCTGTCCCCTCACACCAAGCTGTTCTTCGCCGCGCAACTGGCAGCGGCCATGTCCTACGTCTTTCTTCACCAGAACGACGCCGTTGGGATTTTGACGTTGAACGGTTCGAAGATGGGGCGTTTTGTCCCTCCCAGGAGTCACCCCTCTCATTTGATGACCATTCAGGAGGTTCTCCTCGATGTCTTGAATGACCGGACTGTACCCCGCAAAGCTGAGGGCCAGACGGAGTTCATGGAGAGCCTGGACTATCTCATCTCCCGCAAAACCATTCGAAGCGGGGTCATCCTGCTGTCGGATCTGTTCACATCCATTCCGTCCCTCTTTCCCTACCTGGCTTACCTGAAAGCCCAGGGGAATTTTGTCTGGTTGGTGCACACTTTGGATCCGGCGGAGTACGACTTTCAGAAGGGGTCAGACCGTTCCTTTCCCTTCGACGGGTCCATGCGTTTTCGGTCTTCGGAGACGGGAAGATCGGTGCTTATGGATTGCCGCCTGAATCGCCGAGACTACCTGCGAAGAATGGAAGAGTTTCTAGGCGAGACGCAGCATTCCGCTGCGGAAGCGAGGGTCATCTACAACGGAATGAACAGCGACGAGGAGCCGGTGGAGTGCCTGCTCAAGGCGCTGCTGGAGAGGCGATGACCTTTGTTCGACCTTTCTTTCTGTTTGCACTTCTTCTGGCTCTGGTGCCCGCGGTCCTTTTCCTTTCTCGGTATATTCGCTCTCAGAAAGAAAACTTTCCGGCAGCAGACTACCTCTTCGGGCAAGACAAGCGCCCTTTAAAGCAGCTAAGAAGTCGCCAAATCGGGATCACTCTCCTGCGAATGGGGCTCATCGTGTTGGTGGTTCTGGCTTTCGCCGGGCCGCGCCTGTCCCCCAGTCCCGTCGACGAAGTGGCCTCCCCGGACAACGACGAGCTTCTGGTGATGGACGTCTCGGCCAGTATGGGAACCACGAACGCCTCCGGGGAAACGCTCCTGGCCGAAGCTCGCAAGTTGCTCTCGAAGCGTTTGGCAAACTCGCATGGCGAAGCTCACTTTGCAGTGGTTCCCTGTCCTCTGCCCAACGGTTTTGAGCTCCAATGGCAAGAACCAGAGGGAGCGAAGACATCTTTGGATGCCCTGGAACCCCAATGGGAGTCCTGTCACCTGGCAGATACCTTGGAGCGGTTGCAGGCGACCTTAAGTAAGGCGCCCGCAGGTCTGGCAGCCACAGACCTCCGCCTTCTCCCGGAGGACCGACACAAGACAATTCAGTTCCTCTTTGGAGCCCCCCACTTCGACGTCCTCTCTCCTTCCCCACGGGGTCCAAACATCTCTCTGCAGGATCTCCGGTCCAGCCCCACCGGACTCTCGGTAGCCGTGCACAGCGACGGTGACAAGCCCGGCGAGGTGGTGCTGCAATGGACATGTGGCGAGCAGTCGGTTTCCCAGTCGGTGGAGATCCCGGGAAAGGGGCTGGTTGTGGTTGAGGGGCCATCCCTGGACTCCTTCGAGTCAGGAATTTGTCGGGTGGAGGCCCCGCTGGATTCCGTGCCCTACGACAACGAGCAGTGGTTTGAGCTTCACAAGAGCCGACGCCTCCAGGTGGTGCTCGTGGACGGCTCCCCTGCTGCCGATCCCACCGTGGGACCAGCTCATTACGTTCACTCCGCTCTGGCAGCATCTGACAAGGGACTGTCGGTTGTGTCCATTTCCCAAACCGAGCTGACCTACGACCAGCTTTCGGTGGCGGACCTCCTGGTGCTGGTAGACCCGCTTCCTTTGCCCGAGTATATCGCCAACGGCATCCTCGACTTCCTGCACCGAGGGGGAGGAGTCATTGTCGTTGCGGGTCGAAATCTCGTGAAGTGGGAGAAGAACTCTCCACTTCTGGGAGGGGCGACCTTCCGTCTTTGCGCTTCATCCCGTGACCACCCTTTCCACATCGGTTGGATGGACCGGGAAGATCCCGTGTCGGCTGGAATCCACGATTTGGCGGAGACCAGCCTGCATTCCTGGACTCATCTCAGGCACATGGCAGTGATGTTGACAGAGCCCGAGACCACCGTCGCCGCTCGATTCACTGACGGCGCACCGGCTCTGGTTCGGGTGCAGAAGGGGGCAGGAGAGTTGGTCATCTGGACCGCCCCGCCGACCAGAGACAACGGCAACACCGTCTACCATCCTCTTTTCCCAATCTGGATGAAAACCGTAGTGGAGAGGCTGCTGCCTTCCCGATTCCAGGTGGAGGTCCCTCCCATGTGCACAGTGGGGCTCCCCTGTTCCCTGGTGGGCGAAGGACTCTCCAGTCAGCAGTTCGCCGGTCCCCATCGAAAGGCAAAGCCCGTGACCTCGGATGAGTTGGGGAATGTAGTGTGCAACCAACCTGGTCCCCATTTCCTCCGAGTCGGAAGAGACCGCCACCTGGCCTTTGTCTGCCTTCCTCGAGAAGACGAGTTGATGCGTCCCAGACGTCCTCTCGAGAACGTTGAGCGACGCCCTGCTCCCGCCCTGCCCCCGCCCCCTCCCCCCTTGAACTACGATTGGCTTCTGCTTCTGGGCGGGATGGCCCTTGTTTTCCTGGAATTGTGGCTCCTCATGGGGCGGCACGTGCGGCGGGCGTAGACTGCAAGGCACTGCCCCGTGGTGCGTTGCGTTCCTCCCCCTTGCCAGAGAGAACAAAAGGAAGCAATATGGCCGGCACTGCCTGCTGTTTGCTGTCTGCTGTTTGCTGTCTGCTGTTAGCTGCAAGACGAAACGGGATGTGGAGGTTTGGATGCGTCTGGAAGACTTTGAGCAGATGTGGCACGATTGGCTGCGTGGAACGGTCCTTGTTGGGATCATTTTGCTGCTGGTGGTCCTCTACTCGCTGGATGTATTCACTAAGCCGAACTTCGCTCTGGTGATGACGGCGACTTTGCTCGTTATTGCGGTAGGCGCTTCCCTCCAATATTGCATGGACGTCCCGGTGCCCCGGCTGCTTGCCGTGGTCTCCCCCATCATCGGGGTCCTTGGGGCAGTGGTCGTATTCGTCACAATCCAAGGGGTCTTGAAGCCCGAGGCGCCTTTTGCAGAAGTTCAAGTATCTGCAGCCAATCCTGTTGCTACGTTGAAGGTTCCAGAAGAGATGGCTGGGGAAGTCTACGTTTGGGTTCACGGAACCCCGGGGGCCCTTCCGTCGGGGGACGACAGGACCATCACGGCGGGACTGGAGTTGCCCCAGGGTAAGGGGCACAAGACCTTTCACATTGAGTTGATGAAGGGCGCGCAGAACAAAGGCAAAGGGAAGGGAATCGCCATATCAGAGATGACCTCCGACCTGTTTCGGGTGGACGGAGTGGTTGCAGGCGAATCCCAGGTGAAGTTGGACAATATGAAGCCACCAAAGGCTTTGCCTTTGAGAGTAACCTTTCACAAGCCGCAGTTTCCGACGGCGCTGGCCTGGTGGGTTGTCGCCTTCCTGCTGTTGGCGACGATCGTGGTCTCCCTGTTTACGTTGAAGGGACGATTGTTCCCCTTCATTCTCCCCTTCAGTCTGGTGATGGTTGTGGTGCAGCATTTGGCAGCGCAGGGGTTTTCACCGACCGAGCCGTTGCTTCCCCTTCTGGGAATCTTGATGGGTGGGGGAATTTTGACCAGCGCTGTCGGGTATCTGCTGGGCAAGGGACTTTCGTGGATCACGGGAAGGATGCAGACGGTTCCGACCATGGGAAGGACCGGCGGGAGGAAGCGCAAGTCGCCGGAGCTTGACCCATAACTTCTGCCATGAACTTGCTTCACTTCCGGCTCGGCACTACAATCCAGGCAAGCATCGACCGCTGGCCGGGCCGGATTTCGTCAAAGAGACTCCCTCTGGGAGCCAGGACAACCTGAATGAGTTGGTATCAAGCTGTCGTAGATATTCGCAAGGGGGAACGAGGCAAGACTGCCGGGATGTTCCTCTATTTCTTTATCATTGTGGCTTGTTACTGGTTCTTGAAACCGCTTCGCAGTACGTTGACCTTGGACAAGCTCGGGGCGGACTCCATTCGACAACTCAAGGTCGTCTCAGCGTTTGCGTCGGCGGGAGTCGTCATAGCCTATTCCCTGGCTCTCACGCGCTTCTCCAGGATTCGACTGACCTACCTGATTCTCGGCGCTTTCGTTTGGACCATGGTGTTCTTCTGGTATTTCTTCACCTACCACGGCTACGACCGAACGGTTTACTACTGCTTCTACATCTTCCTGGACCTGTTCATCACCGTGAACGTCGCGCTCTTCTGGACCTTCCTGGCGGACATCGTCGACCCTGACGAGGCATCTCGGCTGTACGGTCTCATCGGTGCCGGCGGGGTGATTGGGGGGCTCCTCGGGAGTCTCACAAGTTACTCGGTGGCTGCAAAGACGAAACCTGAATGGATGATCCTCTATGTCGCCATTGTCTATTCCTCGATTTTCGTCATCATCACGTTGGTTCAGCGGCGAGTATCCCGAGACAAGCCGGAAGGAACCCAGACCATCGCTCAGTCAGGCAGAACAAAGCTCCACGACGCCTTGGAGGGGGCCCGAGTGGTTTTCTCCTCCAGCTATTTTCTGGCCATTTGCGGAATGGTGGCAGGGTACGAGGTGATCTCCACCATCAACGACTTCACTTTTCACAAGGCCGTCGAGTTGGTCCTCCCCGAGGACGCCCATCGCGGCTTCTTCAACGGCTTCTTTCTGGTGCTGAATTTGCTGGCCGTTGGGATCCAACTCCTCCTCACCTCGGCCATCATCCGGCGGCTGGGAATGTCTGCTGCTTTGCTCCTGCTGCCGCTGGTGGTTCTGGGGCTGTCTGTGGGGTTCCTCGCATTCCCGGTATTCCTGCTGATGGAGGTCCTCTACCTCTCCGACAACGCACTGAACTACTCGTTGAATCAGACGTCCCGAGAGATGCTGTTTGTCCCTGTGGAGCGTCAAGACAAGTACCGAGCGCTGGCCTTCATCGATATGTTTGTCCAGAGAAGCGCAAAAGCCGTAGGAGGTTTCCTCCTCCTCCTGCTTCCCGGAATCGCCCTGGGCGAAACCGTGGAAGAGTTGCGCCATGTCATGGTGATTACAATTCCGCTGGCTGTCTTGTTTGTAGGGTTGGCGGTGTTCCTGGGGCGTCGGTATGCGAGATACACCCAGGATGGAAAATAGCGGACAAGGAGCACAAGGCTTGTCCGACGGGTGATTGAATGAAGTGGTTAAATCGAATCGTTCCTCTCGGGATCCTGCTTTCACTCCTGGTCGCTATGCCGGTACGCTCGGCCGAGGCTGGAGAATGTGAGCGCTGTCGCTTCTTCCTGGTGACAATGTTTCCGGGGGAGTCTCTCTTCTCTGGTTTTGGACACACCGCAGTGCGAATCCTCGACCCCGAAACAGGGGAAGATTGGGTCTACGACTATGGAACCTACGAAGCCGACGATCCGCATCTGGGCTGGAAGTTTCTCACAGGAACCCTGCCGTACTACTGCCAGGCGCTTGAATACGATGCAATGATGAACTGGTACTCTGGCGACTTTGGAGGAATCCAGCTTCAAGAGTTGAATCTCACCCCTGGCCAGAAGGACCGAGTCTATCGAAAGCTGAACTTCGATGCATTGCCGGAAAATGCAGCGTACCACTACCACCATTTCTACAACAACTGTTCCACGAAGCTTCGAGATCTCTTTGACGAGGTCCTGGGCGGGGAGTTGAGTCAAAGAACTCGAAACATGGGCGCTGGTAAAAGCCTGCGTGACCTCATCAATTTGTCCATGGCAAGGCCGGAGTTCGCCCCCTCCCGCTGGCTGGTCTTCGGCCTGTTGAACTGGACCATCGACGCCGAGACGGACCGGTGGAATCAGATGTTTCTCCCCTGGTACCTTTCCCGGGAAATGGAAGGGTTGGTTCAGACGTCCCT
>CALFHQ010000965.1 GCA_937876385.1 uncultured Pseudomonadota bacterium | reverse complement strand
GGCACAGGGGGAAGAAGGAAGTCCTTCGTCACCCTGAAGTTCGCACACCTCTCCCTGAGGTCATTTGTGAGGGAAGCTCTGGGTTGCAATTCCCTAAGACGTGACCGGATTGGATTCCGCCGTGGGGCGAAACCTTCTTCGGTGACACATCTTCGGCGCGCACTGACCACGCATTTCGAGCTGGCCACCCAGCGCGTGAATCCACCCATACCCCATGCCAATGGGTCAAAGAGCCAACGGCCTTCCGCCGACATCCGGTGTGCCGGCGGATTCCGAACACACTAAGACTTAACGGGGATTGGAACTCGTTTGAGCACGTCGAGGGTTGAGATTGGTCCACATCTCGTTGGTATTTCCTTGGCCGATGCGGGATAATCAGCCCGGTTCCGGCAACCTACGACCCAGGAGCAGCGGATGACAACCATCGTCACGTTCAAGGTATCAGACGGAATCGTCATGGGAGCAGACAGCGCCATGACTACTAACAAGGGGAAGCTGGGGAGCAATCGATACGACTCCTATCACAAACTGAATCCCATTGGAGACTACCCCCTGGTCACCGCCATGTGGGGAGCCGGCTATATCAACGGACGTACGGTGGGGAGTCTGGTTCACGAGTACTCCCGCTCCGGGCGAAAGGCGCTGGGAAAGGACCAGTGGACGGTGGAAGGGGTGGCCAACGACCTCGCCGAATTCATCGACCAGCATTTCCAGCGGAAAGACTGTGATACATGCCCGGGAAAGCACCTCGAAATGCTGGTGTCCGGCTACTCGTCAGGAGCTTACCAGGGGGAACAGTGGCACCTCCAGTTCCCCGGCGGAAAGGTACAGCGACGTCAAGGTCCTGACGACCTGGCCCTCTCCTGGGACGGTGTCACGGAGGACATCCGAACTCTGTGGTGGGGACATCATCCTCGCCTCCACTCGGTGCTCACGAAGCATGGGATGGACTCGGAAAAGGCTCAGGAAGCTGTTCGGGAATTGGAGAACGAAACCGCCTGGGGACCCCAGCGTGTTGATTTCTCCATGCCCGTGCAAGACGCTGCCGAGTTGGTGGCCTTTCTCATTCAGGTGCAGGCCACCGCGGAGCGATTCAAGCCCACCCCAATTCGCACGGCTCCCCCCATCGACCTTGCTGTGGTTCGTTACGACGGGGTCCACTGGATTTCCAGAAAGTCCATTGACTGAGTGACAGGCTACTCGACGACTCGTAGCTCCCGAGCGGTGAGGGTCTCTATCTTCAGCGAATCAAATCGAACCATCACCTGGGCGTTGGCACCGGTGCCCAGAACGCCCAACACTTTGCCATCGCCAAACCGTTCATGGCGAACTCGCTTCCCTGCAAACGCCGCAGAAATGGGGACCTGTTTGATGGCCACTCCTCCGGTTTCCTCGGAAGCCCTCGCTGCCGGAGCACGGAACCGTCGCTGTCCCCCACCCATGGCATCGGTGAAGCTCCTGCGCCTGGCTGCTTCCTTTCGCTCCACGGTGTCTTCTCCCAACTCTTTCAAGAACCGAGAAGGCACCGCGTACTGCTGCTGCCCCATGATGAATCGAGACCCTGCGTAGGTGAAAACGAGGCGCTTGCAGGCTCTGGTGACGGCGACGTAGAAGAGGCGTCGCTCTTCTTCGATGTCTCCGGACTCCACATGGTTTCGGTGCGGAAAGAGCCCCTCTTCGCACCCGGTGATGAACACGGTATCGAACTCGAGCCCCTTGGCAGCATGCACCGTCATAAGAGGTACGCGATCCTGGTCGTCGTTCCACAAGTCCACGTCGGTGATGAGAGCCAGTTGCTCCAAGTAGTCGTCCAGAGAGGGGTCTTCCGCCCGAATCTCGTACTCCACCATGCCAGCAAGGAGCTGGTTCAAGTTGTCCTGCCGACTCTCGGCCTCCACTGGATCCAACGTCAGCAGCCTCGAAGCGTACCCCGATTGTTTCATGACCTCAGCAGCCAACTCCGACAACGACAAAGTCTCCACACGCTCCTTCCAGTGCAACACCTTGGAAGCAAACTCCCCGGCAGCCTTCTGCCAGCGAGTTGGTTTTTCCAACTCGATGCACTCCGCCAGAACCTGGAATAGTGGCTTCTCGTCTGGATGCTGTGAAGCCCGGAGACGCTCGATGGCTTTGTCTCCAATTCCCCGAGGAGGGTTGTTCACGATGCGCAGAAGAGAGACCTCGTCCAGCGGATTGTGAATGGTTCGCAGGTACGCCAGGAGGTCTTTTACCTCCGCTCTGGAATAGAACCGGGTTCCCCCGATAACCACGTGGGGAATTCCCGAGCGGGTGAAAATCTCTTCAAAGGAACGGGACTGCGCGTTGGTGCGGAAAAACACCGCCACGTCCCGGAAGGAAATGTTCATGGTTGAGCAGTAGTGCTGCAGTTTCCGAGCCACCCGGACGGCTTCGTCTCCCTCGGAATCGGCTTGGAAGATCCGCAAGGGCTCCCCACCGGTTTCCTGGGTCCACAGCTTCTTGTCGTGGCGCTTCTCGTTGTTCTGGATGATGGCATGGGCCGCTGTCAGGATCACCGGCGTCGAGCGGTAGTTCTGCTCCATGCGGATGACTTCGGCGCCTGGAAAATAGCGCTCGAATTCCAGCATGTTCTCTACCCGAGCCCCTCTCCAACCGTAGATTGACTGGTCATCGTCCCCCACAGCGCACACTTTGGCATCCGCTCCCGCAAGGAGCTGCAACAGCTCGAATTGGACCTTGTTCGTGTCTTGCATTTCGTCCACGAGGACGTATCGAAACTGCCGCTGATAGCCGTCTCGGACATCGTCGTTGTCCCGCAGAAGATCCACCGTTCGGTGAAGCAAGTCGCCAAAGTCCATGGCATCCAGTTCGTGCTTTCGACGGTCGTACATCTTCAAAATCGAAACCACCGCCCGCTTCCACTCGGTGCGCCCGTGGGTCTTCCCCCATTCGTCCAGAGAGATTCCCTTTGAACGCATGTATTCGAGGCTGGAGTAGACCTTCTTGGGTGGGTACTCCCGCTTGGTGTCGAGTCCCAGGTCCTTGCCCACCTGCCGCAACAGCACAACGGCATCGTCAGTGTCGTAGATGGTGAACTTCGACGTGAAACCCAGCTCGGTGGCGTGGCGGCGGAGGATTCGGGCACAAACCGAATGGAACGTCCCCATCTCAAGCCCGGATGCCACCGGTCCAACCAGCTTCTCGAGACGATTCCTCATCTCTCCAGATGCCTTGTTGGTGAACGTCACCGCCAATATTTGAAAAGGGAGAAGCCCGGAGTTCTTGAGCAGCCACGCAATCTTATGGGTCACCGCACGGGTCTTCCCGGAACCGGCACCTGCGAGAACCAGGATGTGTTTGTCGGTGTGGGTCACCACCTGTCGCTGCACTTCATTGAGAGAGCTGAGGATCTGGTCGTCTGTCAACACGATTGAAAACTCCGATTATTCGACGGTGACGCTCTTGGCGAGGTTTCGAGGCTGGTCCACGTCGGTTCCCTTCATGTCGGCCACGTGGTAGGCCAGTAGCTGCATCGGAAGGATGGTCAAGAACGGGTAAAAGAGGGCGTCGGTTGAGGGAACGTGGAAGGTCACATCGGCCAACCGGTCGGTGTTGGAGTCCCCCTCTGTGGCCACGGCCAGGACCGGTCCTCCCCGACTTCGAATCTCTTCCATGTTGGACAAGGTCTTCTCGTAGGCTTCCCCCTGCGGCACGATAAAGAGGCTCGGGACGGCCTCGTCGATGAGGGCAATGGGTCCATGCTTCATCTCTCCGGCCGGGTAGCCTTCGGCGTGAATATAGGACAGTTCCTTCAGCTTCAAAGCTCCTTCCAGAGCCATGGGGAAGGAGAGACCTCGTCCCAGGTAGAGCATGCTGGACATCTTCAAGTAGGGACGCATCCGCTCTGCGATGTTGTTCTCCATTTCGAGGGCCACTTCCATGCACCCTGGAACCTCGGCCAGCCCTTCGAGATATTCCTGCATTTTTTCCGGAGAGAGGGCACCAGAGCGCTGCGCCAGCCACCCCGCCAACAGATAGAAGACGGCCATTTGGCTGGTGAAGGCCTTGGTCGATGCGACCCCGATCTCCGGACCGGCATGGGTGTAAATGGTGGCATCCGCCATGCGAGGCAAGCTGCTTCCCACGACGTTGCAAATGGCAACAATGGAGGCCCCACGACGCTGAGCTTCTCGGGCCGCGGCCAAGGTATCCGCTGTCTCTCCAGACTGGGAAACAGTAACCACCAGGTCATCGGGTCCAACCAGCGGATCTCGGTATCGAAATTCCGATGCAACTTCCACTTGGCAAGGAATTCGAGCAAGCTGCTCCACGAGGTATTTCCCCACCAAACCAGCGTGGAAGGAAGTGCCGCAAGCGATGATGCTGACCTGCCGAATGGGGGTTGTACGCGCCGCCATCACCTCGTCCACTTCCTCCAGGTATACCTTCCCTTCTCCCAACCCCAGGCGGGGCCCCAGAGTATCAGCGACGGCGCGAGGCTGCTCGTGGATTTCCTTGAGCATGAAGTGCTTGTACCCCCCTTTCTCGGCCATGGCGGGGGTCCAATCTACCGCCGTGGGGGCTCGGGTCACCACCTCTCCAGTTCCCAAGTCCTGGAAAACAACCCCTTCCCGAGTCAACGTGACAATGTCTCCGTCCTCCAGGAAAACAAACCGCCGAGTCTCCGAGAGCAGTGCGGGGATGTCCGACGCCAGGTAGTTTTCACCCTCTCCCAACCCAACCACCAACGGGGACATGTGCTTGACCCCGACGAGCACGTCAGGATGGGCCGTGTGGAGTACCGCCAGGGCAAAAGATCCCTCGAGGTTCGCCGTGGCCCGACGGACAGTGTCGGTGAGGCTTCCCCCCTTGGCGCTCTCCCTTTGCACCAGGTGAGCTACAATCTCGCTGTCGGTTTCCGACTGGAACACATGCCCGTCCGCTGCCAGCTCCTTCTTGAGCTTGGCGTAGTTCTCGATGATTCCGTTGTGAACCACGGTGGTTTGGAGGTAGGTGTGTGGGTGGGCGTTGACTTCAGTGGGGCGGCCGTGGGTTGCCCAACGCGTATGCCCAACACCAATGTGCCCGGCAGGAGGGGCGTTTCGAACAGCCTTCTCCAACTCTCTCAGCTTCCCCGCTGCCCGCAGCGTGGTGACCTGCCCATCCTTGATAGTGGAAATTCCAGCCGAATCGTATCCCCGATATTCCAACCGCTTGAGCCCTTCCAGAAGAACCTCAGCACAGTCTCTGCCAGCTATCATTCCTACGATGCCGCACATGGAATCTCCTCTGGTTTGCGAGGCCCCGATGTCAGGACTTCTTGTTCTTCTCGGCCAGTGCTCGTTCCCGCTGCCGTTTGGCGCCGCCCTCCTTGTTGACCTGCTCGCATCGGCTGATGACGAGGGCCTCTGCAGGTACATCCTTCGTCACCGTAGTGCCCGCGGCCACAAGGGCGTTCTTGCCCACCGTCACCGGTGCCACCAACTGCGTGTCGCTTCCGATGAAGACGCCGTCCTCAAGGACTGTCTTGAACTTGTTGTAGCCGTCGTAGTTGCAGGTGATGGTGCCCGCTCCAACGTTGACCTTCTTTCCGATGACCGCATCCCCCACGTAGGAGAGGTGGTTCAGCTTGCTTCCTTCCCCAAGGATCGTCTTCTTGGTCTCCACGAAGTTTCCAAGCTTGGCTCCGGTGTGCAGCACCGTACCCGGTCTTGTGTGAGCAAAGGGTCCTATCTTGCAGCCGTCGGCAATCTGGCTGCTTTCCAGCATGCAGTAGGGAAGAATGTGCACGTCGTCGGCGATGGTGGTGTCTTCGATGACAACGCCTCGACCGACATGGCAGTGGGCACCGACTCTGGAGTTTCCTCGAATGGCGACCCCGGCTTCCAGGGTTGTATTCTCGCCAATCTCCACGCCAAAATCGACGTCCACACTTTCCGGCTGAGGCATCCCGACCCCGGCCAACATCAACTTCCGGTTGCGCAAGGTCCTGAGCTGCCGCAGCGCCTCGGACAACTCCAGACGGTTGTTCACGCCGGACACCTCGCACAGCTCCTTCGTCACCACAAGCCCCACCTTGGAAGTGCGCTGCGCCACGTAGGCCACAAAGTCGGTGAGGAGGTATTCCTTCTGGGTCGGGCTGGGCTCCACAACCTTCAAAAACTCCCGAAGAACCGAGCACCGGGCGACATACATTCCTGCATTCACCAGGTCCAACTCCTCCTCGTCTTCCGAAAGCTCCTTTTGCTCCTTGATGCACTCGATGACCCCGGAGTCGTCATAGACGATTCGCCCATAGCCATGAGGGGTCTCGGTGCGAAACGCCAGAACCGTCAAGTCAAGGTCTCGACTGAAGTGGCGACTGACGAGCTTTGCCATCAACTCGTCCGATGTTCCCGGGACGTCTCCATTCAAGATGACCACATGATCCACGTCATCCAACTCGGTCATCCCCGCCTTCACCGCATCCGCCGTACCCAACGGTTTCTCCTGGCGAGCAAAACGCAACTCCTCGTCGGGAAGAGATCGGGCCACTTCGGCGCTGATTTCATCGATGGAGTCACCACTGACAACCACTACCGGTCCGCGAACCGCTCTCGCTGCGAGGGCCGTTGGAAAGTAAACCAGAGGCATACCCAGAATAGGCATGAGCATCTTCGGCTTTGGAGAACGCATGCGGACTCCCCGTCCGCCGGCCATTACAATGGCGCCGATTCGTCTTTGATCTGTCATCCATTTCCTCTTCGGCTTGATTCAAGAACTTCCGGATTTACCGGTGCATTTGTCTGGTTTTACCCAGCAAAGTCTGGCCAACCTAGCGGGGAATGTCAATGCTGCGATGGAAGAACCACTTGAGGATGCGTCGTTCCCGGTCCTGTCGCTCCTTGGAGTGACCCAGCACCTTTCTGGCACCGAGCATGGCCAAGGCAGCTCCAGCGGTCTCCAGAGCATACAACTCCGCCCTCCATCGTCCCTTCTGCTGACGATAGTAGACGTACCCGGACTGGCAGAGAAAACTCGTTGAGCGTCCCGCCACCGGTCGGGTCAATTCCCCACCGAGATGGAGCGCTTCGGCCTGCCCGAAGTAGAAAACCTTCTTCCCCAGCGACCGGACCCGAGCGCACAGAAGGATCTCATCAAAGTACATGAACTGCTCGCCGTCAAAACGGCCGGCCTTCTCAAACAGTGCTGCCGGAATGACGAAGAAGGCGCCGTGAATGACGTCCACCTCGACGATGTCTCGGCCGTTTTGCTCGTCCACCATAAAGCCGCTGAGCCATGGCCTGTTGGAGACCCGGTAGGAGACCTGAAAATGGAGGGTCAAATCGGTCAGGAGATTCGGTGCCTTTCTCCCAACCGGACGCTGCAAACGGCCATCTCGAAAGACCAACCGAGGGCAGGCAATTCCCGCATCCAGTTCCCCTTCCAGGAAGTCCACGAGGGGCTTCAAAACATCCTGGGTGAACTCCACGTCGGGGTTCACAAACGCCAGGTAGCGTGCGTCGGCCAAGGCAGCGCCGAGGTTATTCCCTTTTCCGTAACCACCGTTGGTAAAGGTGCGCACCACCCGCACTCCGGGGAGGTTCGCTTCCTCAAGGGCAACGTCGCTTCCATCGCTGGAGGCGTTGTCTACGACGATGATTTCGATGTCCAGGGAGGTGGAGTGCTCCAGAATCGTGTCAACCGCTCGGCGGACAACGGTGCCGCCGTTCCAGTTCACGATGATCACTGCCACATCTTTCATGGCTGAGAACTCCGGATGGGGCGGGACCGGGATTGCACCCGGCCCGCTGGGAGCAGGGGATTACGGAGTTACGACCTCGACGGTCGCGTCGCTATCGGTGAAATCGAGAAGCTGGATGCCGTCAAAGCTGTAGTACTGGGCTTCTTCGGGATCCATGAGCCACTCGTCTCCACTCCAACCACCGTCGTAGTCACGTACTTCGATTCCGAAGTAGTCGTGATCGGGGTGAATGAAGCCGTAGAAGTAGTTCCGGCCGTCAAGCTCCGTCCACATGTCGAGGATGGTCCCGGGTTCCACAGCATCCTTGTACCAGCTCGCCTGCACACCGTAGAAGTTGTTCAAGACAGTGTGAGCAGTTCCCTTGCCATCGTACATCCACAATTTCACGTAGGGGTCGGCAGGGCCGTCGAGGGGATCCGCTGTGACGTAAACGCCCAGGTCCCACAGCAACACCTTCACGACGTACGGGTTGTACGCGTAAGTAAAGGAGAAGCTGCCCCAACCATCGGAGAAGTGCCGGCGAACGAGGTCTGCCGGGTTGTACAACCACTCTCCGTGGGGATCCAGAGGCGAGTTGGAGTCGTAGAGGCGCCAGGGCGCTACCGACTTGTCGTTGGTGTTGTTGGCGTAGTTGAAGTGCCCGAACTCGTCGAACAACTCCGTCTCACCGATGTCGTTGCGCTTCGTCCAGATGTTCTCGTGGATGGAAACGGTGTTGTACCAAACATCGTCGTTGTCGTTCAAAGGAGTCTCAGAGGTTCCACCAAAGCGGTAGACCACGCCGTCGCCGTCTGGGAATCCGTCGATTTCCCAGAAGTCGATGCCGGCCCAGAAGTCCTCATCGGCCCAGATGCCGTGATTCTGCGGCTTCACATAGACGATGGGGTGGTGGTTGGTGGCAAAGGTCGTGTCATACCAGAAATCTCCGTCCACCGAAGCGGTGCCGGCCAAATCAGTCGCTTCACCCATGGGGGTGTACTGCAGGTAGGTATCTTCCGTGGTGGTCTCCATGAGCACCGGCTTGCCGTACATGGTGCCGTCCTGCTCTACAACCATCATCACGCTTCGAACCGTGTTCTCGTACTTCGTGCCGCCAAACCAGGTGGTCCAACGCTTCGGGAAGAACAGGTAGTAGCCCAAGTACCAGTGGGTGGAAGTCTTCACAAAGGAGTAGTAAACCACTGCTTCGCCGCTTCCGTAGGGCAGGTTCACTTCGTTGTTGGCAGCATTCCAGTCACCGTCGAAGTTCATG
The DNA here is from genome assembly GCA_937876385.1 of uncultured Pseudomonadota bacterium. Taxonomy (GTDB): domain Bacteria; phylum Myxococcota_A; class UBA9042; order CAIXZC01; family CAIXZC01; genus CALFHQ01. The sequence goes on along the minus strand of CALFHQ010000965.1, from coordinate 276 downwards.
GAACGGGGAAGATCGAGGCCCGGGCCGGCCGTGTCGGTGTCGACGTAGAAGGTCGGTGCCCACCACTCCCACACCTTGGCAAATCGGCAATTGCCGGTGCCCTGGTCGCAAAGCTGGTCGTTGCCGCAATCGGAGTCGGAGGTGCAAACCACAGTCTGGCAGGTCTCGTCGCCACCGACGCAGTCGTCGTCCAGGCCGTTGCCGCAAATCTCGGTAGCCCCGGGGTGAACCGAACTGTCGGTGTCATCGCAATCGGCGCCCATGCACTCGGTGCCG
>CALFHQ010000964.1 GCA_937876385.1 uncultured Pseudomonadota bacterium | reverse complement strand
TCATGCGGGTTAGTGACTCGTCGAGGTTCTTTAGCATGGAGGGGGCCGTGGGAATGTAGTTCTCCGGGACGTCGAAAGGCAGCTCTGGACGAGGGTTGGCCAACACATCGAAGAAATCGAGTTGGAGGAATTTCACGCCGGTGAGGCCCGCCGATGCGAGTTGCAGGCGCAGGTCCGGGGCCATTACGAGGTCTACTCGGGTGCGGAAGAAGACCCGTTCAGAAGAGATGTTAAGGCCGAGGCGGGCGAGCTCGTCGACCCCCAACTCACTCTCCACCTCGACGTGGCGGTGGTCGGGTGCCACTCGGATGGCACTCACCGTGCCGATGGTCACGCCGCGAAACTTGATAGGTGATCCCACCTCGAGGCCTTGCACCGACTCATCGAAGTAGGATACGTAGGTCACCACGTCCTCTTGCATGCTTCGAGCCGCGAGCAGGGCAACGGCAGCAAGTGCCAGAGCCAGACCTGTGACGACGAAGAGCCCGAGCTTCCAGTGATTCTGGGGTGCGGCCATCAGGTTTCCTCCAAGGGGGAATGTGTGAGCCGATTGAAGAAATCGCGGACATCGGGAACCTCGCTGTTGTCTCGAAGCTCTCGTGGATCTCCTCTGGCCAGGATGCTCTGAGTCGGGCGGTCCAGGAGAATGCACCGTTTGGCGATTTTGAAGATGCTGGCCAGTTCGTGGGTTACCAGCACGAAAGTGATTCCGAGGTGGGCGTTGAGGGTGAGAATAAGCTCGTCGAGCTCCGCCGCACTCACCGGGTCGAGTCCGGCAGAGGGTTCGTCCAGGAAGATGAGGTCCGGTTCAAGGGCCATGGCCCGAGCGATGGCCGCTCGCTTCTTCATGCCCCCAGATAGCTGAGAGGGTTGCAGGTACTCGCTGCCTTGCAGACCCACGAGCCGGAGCTTGGAGCGCACAATGGCAGACACGGCAGACCGTGGCAGGTCGGTCCACTCGGTCAACGCCAGCGCCACGTTCTCCCCCACCGTCATGGAACCGAAGAGAGCTCCGGACTGAAACATGACCCCGTATGTGGGTCTTCCAACCTCCAGGGTCGGGGCCCCCACACCCTCAATCTCGACCGTTCCGGCCATGGGCTCGTCAAGCCCCGACAAGATGCGAAGCAGGGTTGACTTCCCGCAGCCGCTGGGGCCGAGAATGGCGAAAATCTCGCCGCGTTCGACGGCAAAGGAGACATCCTTCAGGAGAATCAAGTCTCCCCAGCCCAAGGTCAGAGCGTCCACGGTGATGAGTGGCGTGCTCATAATCCCAACTCATGGAAAGCCAGGGTGAACGCAGCATCCAGCAGAATCAGTGCAAACAGTGACGTCACGACCGACGCCGTGGTCCGTCGCCCAACGCCTTCTGCGCCGCCCGTGGTGGCCAGTCCGTGGGAACAGGCGATAAGCCCGATGGCGAGACCAAAGACAGTGGCTTTGAGCAATCCCTGGGAGACATCCCACAGGTGCAGGGCTCGCTGGGTCTGATTGATGTAGCCTGTGATCGTCAGGTTCAGGTTCACGACACCCACAAGCAGTCCTCCAAGGATCCCCACGAAATCCCCCAACAGCGTCAGCACCGGCAGGACCAGGAACAGCGCAAGGACTCGCGGAAAGACCAGGAACCGATGAGGACCGATTCCTATGGTTCGCAGGGCATCAATTTCTTCCGACACCTTCATGGTGCCCAGTTCGGCAGCAAATGCTGCCCCGGACCGACCGCACACAATGATGGCGGTCATCAGTGGACCCAACTCACGCGTGATGGAAAGCGCAACCAGGTCGGCCACGTAAATGTTTGCCCCGAACTGCTTTAGCTGAACAGCCGATTGGAAGGCCATGACAAAGCCGATGAGAAAGGTGATGAGCACCACGATGGGTACCGCATCTGCCCCTGTTCGGCTCATAATAAGCGGGACGTCGCGCCAGTTCCCGGTTCGCGGGTGCCTTAAAACGCCTGCGAAAGCCAGGACTGTACTGCCGACGAATGCGAAGAATAGCTGCCCTTCCCGCAAGGCCGCCACGGTCTGATTTCCAACGCTACCAAAGAAACCGATTCGTTTCCGCACCGGTCTTGGGGTGGGGCTGGCGTCACCTTCGTACAAGGCGAGGATCTTCTT
>CALFHQ010000963.1 GCA_937876385.1 uncultured Pseudomonadota bacterium | reverse complement strand
CCAGAACGCACACTCGTTTCTTGTTCACATGCCCCTCCTATCCTCGATTTCACGCGAATCTGGTTGGATAATAGCAAACTTCATCGCAGGAAGCATGCAAAAGGAACCTTCCATCTCCGGTCGACAAAAGGGGGGGAGGCAGACTGAAATCAAGTCAGGGACAGAAGCGCCTCAACGTACAGCGAAGGGTCAAACAGCGGCTGGCTCGAGTCGGTGATGAGACGGGTATCGATGATCCGAACCCCAAGCTTCTCGATACGCCGAGCACCAATGCTCTTCCCGTAGTCCCCCCGGGAACTATCCACCAACACATAGTCCAGAACTCGGTTGGCTGAGTGGCTGTTGGAACCACTGGTACGCAACGCTCCCACCAGATTCTCCACCTGTTCACACAAAGTCCAACCATTGGTCTCGGGATCCGGCGTGGGATTGGGCGTATAGATCTTCGGACACTGATTCTCCACCACCGTTCGTCCGATTCCCTCGGCCAACAGGTTCGCCGTCACACTGGAGAAATAGCTGCCCATGGGAAAACAGATGAGCTCCGCTGACTGTACCAGCTCTCGAATGGGGGGCTTGGCCTGAAGGCGCACCGGCTCCACGCTGTCTAAAGAATTGGTCAAGAACACCCGATTGATGCGGTGCTTCAACGTCGGCATTGCCTTCTGGGTGATGCGGTGCTGACCCACCACCACATCCCCATTGCTCAACTCGGCGGCCAGATGGTACGACCCCCCGGTAATCGGCTTCACAATCCCCTGGGCGTTGACGAGCTTCGAAAACATGAACACCACCGGATCGATGTGCCGGCGGTTATTGAGGTACCCACCGGTGAGCACCAGGTTGCCAATGCTGGCCCCCCGAAGATCAAAGTCTAAGGGCATCCGCTCCAGGAAATAGTGCAGGTGATTTCGGACGATTCGGCGCATGGGGTTTGGAACCTGGTCCACCAGGCTGTGTTTCCCCCGAGCCATTCGCTCCAACTCCTCCTTTAACATGTCCGAATCGGTGCGGCTTGAGAAGCGATGTGCAAACAAGCGGTACACCGACGGATTCCCCCGAACCGCCTGGTCCGCCAAAGCCATAAGACGATTGCGCAAATCCCCCACCGAGAGCACGTCGAAAGCGTCCCGAATGACCGCAGAACTGCCCCCCGAATCGAAGGGAGTCACCAAGTGAATCGAATTATGAGTAAACTCCGTGAGACGAGTCGACACCTCCCGAAGAGCGCTTCCTCCAGTGAAAAACAAGAGCCGAGGGCCAAATTCAGGGACACGCCGATACCGCTCCAGGCGAAAGCGGTCAGGCAGCGTGACTTGTCTCGTAACCGTCAGAGTACTCAAGAGTTCCCTCCCCTATTCCGCCGCTGGTTGCACCGCTTCCTGGGCCCCCACCGCTGGAGGCTCCGTCATCGGTTCGGGCGCCTGCCGCTCCCGGTTGTCATACTCCAACTGGTCCCGCTGCTGAATCTCGTTCAAGCGCTGCCGAAGCTGCGAACTCTTGTCCCACAGCTTCTGCTGTTCAGCCCACCCGTCTCGGTCCGTCTCCTCAAAGGCCATGCCGCGTTCAATCAACTGCGAAATCCATCCCTCCGGCGTCTTCGTCCCAAAGATGTGACGCCCCGAGAGGTCGATTCCATCCTCCACCAAAGTCCCTTCCCCCACCGTAAGACCAAAAGAATCGGAGAACTCCAGAGAGCGCTTCAAAAACCGGGCAAAGCGCCTCCTTTCCATATTCTCCATTTCAACACCCACGGCTTTCAGCTCCTTCTCCACCCCCTTGTACTCCTCGGACTTCGGCACACTCCCAGACGGCT
>CALFHQ010000962.1 GCA_937876385.1 uncultured Pseudomonadota bacterium | reverse complement strand
ATCACACGTTCCTTCGCAACTGCATCCACCACCACATTGACTGCACAAGTTTACGCACTCTGTGTTCCAGGCAACCAGACAGCAGTTGGGATTCTGGCCACAAACGCAGTTCTCACATCCACACCCCTGGCAACCGCCGGTGGACGACGTCTCGCAGCCGGTGGCACTGCCACAACCGTCATATCCGTTGGCGCACTGCTCCACACACAAGTCGTCCCACGCCGTGGCGCAGCAATACGGATCGTCGCCACACACCGCATCTTCGCAGGCGCAGCCGCAACATCCAGGGTCGCCAGAGAGGGCACACCCTTCAGCAAAGCAAGACAATGGATAGGTGCATGTCGGTTCAGGATAGGGAGGATTGTCGCAGTCATAGAAGCCGGCAGCAGCCGACCATCCACAATAGGGATAATTAGGAGCCATGGAGCAATCCAACTCGCAAGTTACCCCGTTCTCGCACCAACGAAGGGTGTTGGTCAGGGTGCAGCACCCCTGAAACGTGTACCCGGCGTCGCAGTTCGGGGCAATCTCCACCCCCAATTCGCACTCCGCCACCGCAATTCCGGGACCAGCCAGGGCCAACACCAACGCCAATACCCAACCCATCAACCTCATGGCACACCTCAACAAAAACGGGGACTTCCAACAGTATACCCTGCCCACCCCCAAATGAAAAAAAAGGATCGAACCGTCCGCCTCCACAACGCCCCCAAGGACCACCCAACGATTCCGCCAAAGACGTTTGGCAACCAAACAACGGTTTGAACAAACACGCCCAATCCCACCGCGCCCGCAGGGCCAAGGTAGTTTCAAGCCCAGGCCACCGGCCTGGGGGAGCGCCGCACGAAACGGAACGGCACGATTCGTGTGTGGCAAACGTGGCGGGGGCCGGGTCAAGCCGGTGAAGCTTGAATCGATTGGGACGGCGGGGTACACTGCCGGGCGAGGTATCGTCATGCACAGAGGGTGGTTTGTCTTCACCGTTGTACTTCTTTGTTGGGCCCCCGTAGGGTGCGGTGTCGAGGCGGTTTCGTCTGGCGACTTGTCCCCCTTGACCCTTGTTGCATGGTCCCCCACGAAGGTACTTCCTGGGACCCCCTTTCTCCTGGAAGGAACCGGATTCATCCCTCCTCAGGAAGGGGACCTCACGTTGCGGGTAACCGGGTACAGCGGGACCGTTCACATCGTTCACGACGACACCCTGGAGTTCGTGGACTCCGAGACAGGCATCTGGTCCATCCCCGAGAGCTTTACCAATCAGGTGCTGGCGGGCACGGGAACCTTTGAAGGAACCATCTCGTTGGAGCGCCGAGTACACGGCGTGTCGGGGAAGGACGCCGACGAAATCAGCGTACTCTTCTCCGTGAGCCAGACCCTCGTCCCTTCTGTCACCTCGATATTCCCAACCGAATTGCGCCTGGGAGACCATGTGGTGCTCACCGGGGACAACTTCCTCCTTCTCCCCGAAGGGCAAACCATCGCCTGGCTTGATGGGGAATTCCTGGTGGAAGATCCCCCCTCGCTGAAACCCCTTCACGGTGTCGCCGTGCCCCTCACTGTTTCCAGTCGAGGGAAGGCCGAATTCGAAGTCACAGCCGATCGATTCGGCCTCTATCCAGGAGAGTTCCAGGGCAGTATCACGTTGGAAAACTACCGCCCGGACCTGGCATCGGAAAAGTCCCCTCCACTGGAAAACATCTCCCTCCTGCTATTGCCCAGCTACATTGATGAGGTGGCACCACAGACGGTTCGTCGAGGACAACGGGTGTGGGTGCAGGGTGGCGGCTTTGTCCCCACAGATGCCGTGGGCGAAACGGTGACCCTGGTGGAGTTGCAGGGGGAGTTCCAGACCCAGGAGGGGAAGGTGCTCTCCTTCACGGGGCGCAACAGCCTCCTGCTGTTCCCGGACAGTCTGGAAGAGAATCACACTCTGGAGGTGGTGCTCCGGGTCACCACCGATGTGGACGGCCAGTTGACGGGGTTGGGCCTCCTTCCCGGGAAGTTCGTGGGGACCGCCACCCCATCGTTGTATTTTGGGGGGCAATCCTATTCGGGAGAGGGCATTGAGCTGACCCTCACGGTGGGTCACCAGCTCCAGATGGTTTACGTGAAGTACCTTCCCAGCTTCGATGAGGCCTTCTCCTACTTCGGCTTGCACGAGATGCGGGAGACCATCAAGGAGCAGATCATCGAGAAGGCCAACGCCTACTACTCGAACTACAACCTCCGATTCGTTTCAAAACGCCCCG
>CALFHQ010000961.1 GCA_937876385.1 uncultured Pseudomonadota bacterium | reverse complement strand
GCTTGATGAAGGACGGAGTGCGACGAGGAACCACGCTGGTGCGCCCGGCAGACCTCCACATGCCGGTACTGAACGTCATCGCCGAGAAGGACCACATCGTACCTAAGGAGTGCTCCCAGGCTCTTCAAGAGTTGATGGGCACAAACCTCGAAACCCAGGTTCTCCCCGTGGGGCACATCGGCCTTTCGGTGGGGGGCGGGGCTTTTTCAAAGGTATGGAAAAACGTGCTGAAGTGGCTCGTCGAGCACGACGCCACCATGGAGGGAGCCGCTTGAAAACGGGAACGCTGCTTTGGGCCGTCGCCCTGCTGACCGTGGCTTGTGGAAACGGTGGAGACATCGAGTACCTGGACGGTCGGTCCGACGCTGTGGAGCTTCGGTTTGAACAAGACACAACCGGGGAGGAAGTTGTCGAACCGGGAGATGTTCTTGGGGACGATTCTCTCGTTGATGACTCGGATGCTGACGCCCTCGAACCACCGGATGATATTTCAGCCGAAGTGTTGGAAGTTGTAGACGACACAGACTCTTCCATCGACACAGACGATACCCAGGGCGACGAGACGGATTTGGTAGACGACGAGGCCGACACAAACCAGGGGCCCGTCTACGATGTCGAAGAAGTGGCCTCCCACGACGGCGCCCCCTGGCATCGAGTCCTTCACCTCCAGATAACCCACCCCATGCTGTCGGCGGACAAGTTCCTTGATGAAACCCGTCACACTGATCCCGACATCGTGGAGTGGTTCGACGGCGAAACCGACCCGGGCCCTGGACACTTCCTGCTCCACGAAGGAAACCTCTGCACCGACGCGGCCTCCACCCCAGTGCTCCTCCTCCACGGCACCGGCGGTAACGCCCAGGAAACTTTCGTGGAGCCCGACCTGTTGGGAGCAAACTACCTGGCGACGTTGGAGAGTGAGGGGCTGTGCGTCTACGCCATCACCTTTGCACACCCCTTTGGCAACATCTGGAATGAGACCATCGTTCTGGCCGGCGCCTTGGAGTGGATACGAGGGGAGACGGGAGTTTCCAAAGTGGACGTCGTGGGTCACTCGAAAGGGGGCATTCCGGCAATCGCCTATGCTTCGGGATACGCCCTGGACCATTTCGCCTTGGAGTACGCCGGAGACATTCGCCGCCTCGTGCTCATGGGAACTCCCATCGGCGGAATGGACTTCTCCTTCCGTCACCCCACCTTCAACTACCCCGACGAGATGATGCAGTTGGCGATGCCCGGCACCTGGGATCAGATTCTCGAGTACGGGACCTGGAAGGACGTGTACGAGACCAGCATCTACGGCGGCGCCTATGACGGGAATCTCCAACTCTTGCGAGCCTGGGACGACGAGTACTCGCTGAACATGGTGGAGCAGGACTGGTACACAACGTACTACGGTGGACAAGGGTTCATCAGCCACTCGCTGGGGATCGCCGAGGCCATCGACATGGGGGGAAACTTCATGGCCGGGTTGCGGACACACACAGTCCCCGCCTCGGTTGACGTGTTCATCGGTTACGGCTCGAGCCCGGTCTTGGGCGCAGTGGTATGGGAGGCGACGGGGCCTTCGGACGGACTCGTATTCGTCGCTTCAGCCAGCGACCAGTCACTCTTCGAAAACGTCGCCGGAGCCCACGAGTTCCCGCTATTGAGCCACTGGCAACTCGTGTCCACAAACACCGGCGCCGACTGGGTTGCTTCCAAACTGCTACAGTGAGTGTTGTAGAGTTCAATCGATGAATGCGGCAAGACCGGTCATGAGCGCCGGAAGGCCACCGGTGAGGTACGCGAGCCGAATGGTTTCCTTGATTTCGTCATCCGTCACCCCCAAAGACCTTGCCTGCCTGGCCAAAACCCGGACTCCTTGGTCGTGGCCCAGGATCATGTCGACAAGCAGCGCCATCAGGGCAGTAGTCTTGGGAGACAAGGCACTTGGTTTGTGCGCCAAGGCTGACGTATCCCGCACCAGAACCGCCAACTCCGGGTCAATCTCGTCAACCAATCCCAGGAGAGATTCCATCGTCCCATAGCGGCCCGGTCCTTCCCGCTCCATGTGAGCCTGGGGAGGAGGAGCCTTTCGTTGCGAGGTCATCCCCACTACTTTCCTCTCATTCTTGTCTTGCTGTACCCCTGGAGTCGAGCCCTGGCATGAAGCGAAAACCGCCACAAGAGCCAACAGCACTAGACACAGCGAGGCCGCCGGAAGCCGAACAAACAAAGCCCTCACACAACCTGAGGTAGATGAAGTAGCGGTGCGTCTTCTACTGCAAGACAGAATCATGAATTGCCCTCCGAGCCGAAGAGTGGAACTGAGAAAGGAAAGCCGAAAACAGAAACCCAGACCATCGAATCACAAGCCCAAAAGCCGGCATGCTACCTTCCCCTTTTAGGAGTACATCGCCTCGATTTCTGCTGCATACTTCTCGTGGACGCTTCGACGCTTGACCTTCATCGTCGGAGTCAACTCGCCCCCTTCCTGGGAGAAGGGCTCGGCCAACAGGGTGAACTTCTTGACCTGTTCGTATGATGCCAGGTCCGTACTGTTCTCCTTCATGACGCGACTGTAACGCTCAATGACTTTCGGGTTCTTGACTAGATCTTCTCGGCTTTTAAACGACACCCCTTCCCGATTCGCCCAATCTTCGAGGGCATCGAAGTTCGGTCCGATGAGGGCAGTCACGTAGGGGCGCTTGTCCCCGATGATGGCCATCTGCTCGATGAAGAAGTCCCGCCCAATCTCCCCCTCAATACGCTGGGGAGCCAAATTCTTCCCCCCGGAGGTGATAATGAGGTTCTTGATTCGGTCGGTAATTCTCAAGTACCCGTCGGAGTCGAATTCCCCTACATCGCCCGTTCGGAACCAGCCCCCGGTGAAGGCCTCGATGCTTGCTTCCGGCTTACGGTAGTACCCCGAGAAGACGTTGGGTCCCTTGACCTGAATCTCGCCGTCGGCGGCAATGCGCACGTGCACATCCGGTGCGGGCTTGCCAACGGTTCCCAAACGAAAATCCTTTGGCGTGTTGCAGGTCAAGATGGGAGAAGTCTCCGTAAGTCCAAAGCCCTGACAAACAAGGAGCCCAGCCCCCAGGAAGAACTCCTCCACCTCTTTGGCAAGGGGTGCTCCGCCTGCAGAAAAGAATTTCTTTGGACCCCCTACGGCGTCTCGAATCTTGGTAAGAACCAACTTGTCTGCGATGCGATGCTTCAAAGAGAGCATAAGCCCCGCTGGCTGGCCTCTTCGAACTTTGTATTCATAGGTCTTGCCGGTCTCCAGAGCCCACAGGAAGAGGGCCTTTTTCAGGGGCTTTGCCTGTTCCAGTTTCGTGAAGACCATGCCGTGGACCTTCTCATACAACCGAGGCACGCTGACCATTACCGTGGGGCGAACCTCCTTGATGAGCTCCACCACCTTCTTTGGATCCTGGATGTAGTTGTTTTGCGCACCTTTGCTGTAGACGTAGTAGGTCCAGGTGCGCTCATACACGTGGGAGAGCGGAAGAAAGCACAAAGAACGATCATCGGGGGTCACGTCGAAACTCTCGTCCACGGTACGGAACTGGTGCTCGAGGTTCACGTGGTTCAGCATCACCCCTTTGGGCTCACCCGTCGTCCCAGAGGTGTATATGATCGTCGCAAGATCTTCTGGATTGCCGGATGCAAGGCGTTTGGCTACTTCCGCCAGATCTCCCTTGGCCCCCCGCTCCAACAATTCCCCGAATGATAGAATTTTTGGATTCTGGCCGGTCGCCATGTCATCGAAGGTCACAATCCACTCCAGTCGCTCCACCGAATCCAGCAACCCTTTGACCTTCTCGAACTGTTCCAAATCCCCAACAAAGAGCCCCTTCAACTCGGCATCTTTCACCAGATACGCAGCCTGGGGAGCGGTGTTGGTGGCGTAAATCGGAACAGATACGGCGTTGGTCGACAAGATGCCCAAATCGGCCAGGGACCATTCAGGGCGGTTCTGAGAGAAAATGCCGATCTTGTCCCCAGCTCCCACGCCCATTTCAATCAGCGCGGTCGCAATGGAGTCAATTCGCTTCCCCATCTCGCCATAAGTAACCTCGTGCCACTGTTCTCCCTCTTTGCTCCGCATGGCAACACGGTCCTTGTGGCGCTTCACACTCTCGTGGATCGTCTGCTGAACAGTCTGTCCCTTCATTCCAGTCTCCTTCCAAAATCGTGATTTGAGCGTACTTTGACCCATCAGCAATCGGTTCTTCGGCAACTACATTGGCATTGAGGCCCGGGAAGGTCAACAGAGAAGTGTTTCGCCTCGACTCCGTTAGAAATCGAAAGATTCGACCATCACAACTCGATCTTCCAGATTCAATCCACTGACCTTGATTCGGATGGGAGCATCCTGGTTCCAGTGAAAGACCCGGAAGCGGATGGTCAGATGCTCCCGTGGAATGGCGCTGACGAAGTTATCGGACCAGTGAACACCCGACATCTCCATGTTCGTCTTCGGGTCCAATAGGGCGAATCTCAAAAAGAGCGCAGGATGGGTTCCCACATTCTCAATGGCAATGCGTCCAGCCAAGCCGGCACTGCGATACTCGGCCACCGGATTGATATCTACCGATGGCCTCGGGAGCCGACGAAGGGCTTTCAAATTCCCGTGACGCTCGAACCAAACAGGGAACATGCCGTGAACCTTCGGCGCCGGCCTCGGCGGAACCCGGGAGAGCCAATAGAAGTTCCTCGACAACCGCTTGCCAGCCAGATTCTTCGCTGCCAACCAAAGAAACACCCCTCCTTGGGCTTCTTTGAACGAAGGAAGAACCATGACGGGAACACTGTCGTCGGCCTTCAGAGGTACAGTCTGGCTGCGAGTCAGCAGGGGATTCATGTCAAAATCGAACATCTTCACATCGACGGTGACCCCATCGAAGGGATGGCGAGTGCTGTTGACAACCCAAACGCTCCGATTTCCATAGGAATATTGAACGTGCACAGGTTCAAGCGCCCGTTTCGCTCCATAGTAAGCCCCCGTGGGCCTCAGGTAGTAATCGACAAACTGCCAGGAGAGAGTGGTAGCCCAGGCGGTGTTGAACTTCCAAGCGGTGATCCCCGTAGCCTCGTATTTGTTCTGGCCGAACGCCTCCAGCATGGCCCGGGCGCTCTCGTAGTTCATCGCCGAACCCACCTGCACGAATTCCTCCAGGCTCTCCGGCTTCCAGAACCGCCGCTCCATGGCCTTCATGAACTTCTTGAAGTAGGACGCTCCCTGCAAAACAGTGTGGAAGGACATGCTCTCGCTGAAAAGGGGCCAGCGCTCCGCCTCGTGGACGGTCTGACGGATGGTATCCAGCGACGAAACCGTCCCCCCGATTCCCCCCGACTGGGCAAAGCCCCACGCACCGTACTTTTTTTGAAGGTAGTACTCTGCGGGTCCAGCGTATGTCCACAGGTCCCTGGTCCCCGTTCGAGTTCCCCCGGTAGCCTTTCGATTTCCAACCAGAAACGCCCCGGAATCAGACTGGTACGAGAGCGTGGGAGTCAAGCGGTGCACCAGGGTGCGGTACGCAACGTCGAGGGAGTCGCTGGGCATGCTTTCGTCGTGCCCCAGGAGGTGAACCAGGCTGGGGTGGTTGCGCAGACGCAGCAGCGTGTCTTCAACACACGCAATGGCCAACTCCTCGTCCTCGATGGAACGCCCGAAGAGTTGCTGAGTCACCATGATCCCCATGCGGTCACACACGTCGTAGAAGAGGTCGCTCTCACGCACTGAAAACCCTTCCACTCGAAGCATGTTGAAGCCCGCTTCAGCAGCATATCGCAGCAAGGTTTCGGTTCGCTCCCGGCTGAACCTCAAGAGCAAATCCTGGGTCATCATCACGCTGCCTCGGACAAGGCACCGCCGACCATTGACATGGAATTCCCGCCAACCATCGTCATTAATGACGCTCGTAATGGAGCGCACGCCGAACCGCACCGACCCCTCGTCGCAGAGCTCTCCATCCACCTCAACCTGGCAGTCCATCTGGTACAGTTCCGGTTTCCCCAAATTGATGGGCCACCACAACCGGGGCTCTTTCAACGCCAGCGCCGGCGCCTCGGACGCACCAATACGAACCTCGCTGCGCCCCCCAGGCGGGAGCACAACCGATGTGGAAAAGGAGTCTCCCTCAAGGGTTCCTTTCAACACGGCAACTTGAGCTTCTGAGCTTCGGTTTTCCAGCTCGGCGCACAAAGTCAAATTGGCCGATTCGAACTCCTCCTCATCTAGATCAACCAGAACATAAGGATTCCGCATTCGCACTGGACCGTGCGCAATCAGGGCGATGGGGCGCCAGATTCCCATATTCAAGTCAGGAGGCACCGGATTGTGATCGTCCCACCCCGTGGTCGCCTCGAGCTGCTTCGTCTTGTAGGCCTTAACCGGGATCTTCCCCGGAGCCACTATCTCCACCGCCAACGCATGCAACGTCCCACTCTGATAGCTTCCACTCAGCGGAATCTCAAAGCGGCGGAACATCCCTACCAGGTCCTCCGCTTTTCCCACCTGCTCTCCATCCAGCCAGACGTTGGCTCGATAGTTGATTCCCTCCAGAAGGAGGCTCACAAATCGCCAGTCAAACCCCTCTGGAATGGTGAACTCAGTGCGGAACCACCACGAAGAATAGAAAGGCGACGACGGTTCCATGGCCAGCCAGGGGCCCTCTCGGTACCCGTCCACAGACTTCAGGTTCAGGCCGACATTGGGGTCCAGGGCTTCCCCCGCTGCCACAAGGCCTCCCAGAACCGTTCCCGGAACCAATGCCGCCTTCCAATCTTTGTCTTTGAAGTTGGGAAATGAAATCGCTTCCCCCGAAGACTCTACGACAGCCGAAGGGGCCATCTTCCAACGCTGACCGATGATGAACTTCTTCAGGGGCACGGCAGTCTCCACACGAAGGCGACAAGGATAATGATGCACACGGACTTCCCTCTATGATGGCAACTCAACCGAAAAGGGCAAGAATCTGGCGGAAGTTCGAGATGCTACGCCGGGGCGCTCAGTCCCGTTTTCGTAGAAGACTGGGAGGGGCGACGTTGGAGTTGGAAGCCGCTTCCTCGAAACCCGTAATGACGGCCATGGCCTTCTCACGACTGCTCCAGTCGGGGTACACCGGTGCATCCTGGAACCCCTGGCGGGCCAGAACTCTGGCCGATTCGATGCGAATCTGCTGCGCCAGGTCCAGCGACATCCCAAGAATTCGCATGCTCTCCTGGGGGCTGTGGAATCCCATGCCGTTGTTGGCGCTGACATAGTCCCATCTCATTTGCGCCCGCCACATGATGTCCCGCAAGGACGCCAATTCTTCGTCCGACGCCCCGGCTTCCGAGCACGCTGCAACGTCGAAATGGGCGTAGACCAACGCATCTTCGACCAGGAGCTTGAACTCCGCTTCCTTGCCTTGAATGGAAACCACACGGTTGAGAATCTCCTCCTCAGACCACCGATGGCAAACCCCGCAAGAGTTGGACACATCCAACAGAGGACTTTGAATGAAGTGATTGGTGAACTTCACCCCTCCTTCCGTCCGGTAGGGCATGTGGCAATCAGCGCAAGCCACCCCTCGATAGGCATGAACTCCAGTGGAGTACATCTCCCAATCTGGATGCTGCATCTTGATCATCCGAGTCCCGCTGATGGGATGAATCCAGTCATAGAACTCAGGGCGCTTCTCATAATACCGCTCCATTGACTCAACCGAGGTTCCCTCGTCCCACGGATGAACGAGGTACTTCCCCTTGTGGGCAAAGGTCGTCTCTCCGCCGTTGTCTCCCGGGTTGTTCCCAAAGTAGTACTCCACATGACACTGGGCACAAACGAGACTCCGCATCTCTTGATGACTGACTGAGTCGATGTCACGCCCCTGCCGTGCAAAGGCTTCTCGGAGGGCCGGCCGGCTGATGCGAAGGTCCATGGTCTTTGGATCGTGG
>CALFHQ010000960.1 GCA_937876385.1 uncultured Pseudomonadota bacterium | reverse complement strand
TGGAAGCCCAGAAAGCACGACTGGAAGCAGCCGAGATGGCTCGACTGGAAGCAGAACAGAAGGCCCGTCAGGACGCCCAGGACAAAGCCCGACAAGCAGAGGCAGAAGAACGAGCCCGGGCAGAAGGGGAGAAAAAGAAGCAGACGAAGAAAAGCAGCTACATCGCAGCTCGAAGAAAAGAAGCCGAAGCAAACGGCGAAACCCCCGTCCCGCCCAAGATCACACAGAAGACCTACACCGTTCAGGCGAAGGCGTTCCCCGTAAAGAAAGATGCACTCAAATTCCGGGATTACCTCACCCGGAGCCTCTCCAATTCCAACCAGACCGTCTACCTCATGCCCGTGAACATCCCTGAGAAAGGGGGAACGTGGTATCGAGTCCGAATCGGACGCTTCAAGAGTCGAAACGCTGCCGAGAAGTTCAAGGAACGCTTCGAGGCGCAAGAAGGACTCTCTACATTCATCGCAGAATTGTAGACAGCACCCACCTTCTTCCAGAACGATCGCTGTGTCAGGTGTGGCAGGTCATGATCCGGTCCAAACCGGCCAAGTCACGATGCATGGTTACATCGAGGAAGCCGGAGTCTTCCAAAAGGCTACGCAACTTAGCCGTCTGCTCTTCTCCGGAATACTCCACCACAAACCACCCCCCCGAAACCAGCACTCGGGGAACTTCGCGGATGAGTCGCTTCAACAATTCCAAACCGTCTTCGCCGCTGATGATCGCTTCTGGAGGCTCGTGCAAGCGAATCTCAGGGGCCAGAGAATCCCACTCCCCCGAGGGCACATAGGGAGGATTGCACGTAATGTAGTCAAATCCACGCACCCCCTTCCAACCCTGCACAAAGGAGACAGCGTCGTCCCTCTCCAACCGGATGCGAGGGGCCAACTCCAGGCGAGCGCCGTTCCTCGACGCTGCATCCACCGCTGCCTGAGACAGATCCACCAGGATGAGCTGATCTGCCTCTCGCTCCAAGGCCATGGTCAACCCAACGGCCCCGGTCCCACAGCAAAGATCTGCACCCAACAAGGGTGTTCCAGCGTCCAGCCTGTCCAACAGAAACTCCACCATGAACTCCGTTTCCGGTCGCGGCACGAAGACCCCGTCAGGAACCTCGAAGTCGGTCTTCCAGAACTCCTTTCTGCCAGTCAGGTGCGCCACCGAGGCTCCTCGCACCCGGCGCAAAGCCAACGCCTTGAACTGGGCCAACTCTTCCTCTAGAAGAGGCTTGTCGGGGTTCATATAAAGGTGCACACGGTCGCAATCCAAAACGTGTCCCAGAAGCAACTCGGCGTCCAGGCGAGGGGTCGAACTTCCCTTGTCTTTGAAATACCCGGCAGACCAACTGATGACGTCGAAAACTGTCCAGCGTTGAAGGGAACTCACGGCGTCAAGATCTCCGGTAGAGAAACCGTAGAACGGATTGGAAAATCAGGATTCGTCGGGGTTGAAAAGCTCGGTGCGAGCTTCCACGTTGGCGCTGCTGCTGCTCTCGCCACCCAAACCACCCACAAAGAAGACTTTGCCGTCGCACCCAACCATGGCCTCGTGGCCCCAGCGCGGATACAACATGGGAATCGGGTAATCGTCGGCCGGACCAATGTCCACAACAGTCTCTCCAGCCGTGTTCTGGTACTCGAACAGAATCTCCACAGTCGAAGTCGGCTTCAACACCCCGGAAGAACGAGTCAACCCACCGGCAAACAACACAACGTTGCCGTCCAGAGCCGTCGCCGACAGCGCCCCTCGGGCTTTTCGAAGCTGAAGAGTACCAGCCCAGGTCTCCTGACTCGTGTGGTACACACAAATCTCTGACGTCGGGTTCAGATGACCTGCATCGTTGAAGCCACCTACGATGTACAAGAAGTGACGCAGCGGCACAAATGCTGCCCCGTGCATCGTCTTCGTCTTGGAGTTCGCACCGTCGTTGGAGCAGAGGAACTTCGCCGTGGGATCCATGGCTCTAAACTGAAGATCGAACACGTCCATGGTCCCGGAAACATTCACGGTACCCTCTGGACCACCCTCACCACCAGCGATGAGAACGACTTCACGATTGGCCCCTGGATCCACGGTCTTGTCCACCAGAGTCGCAGTGTGGTTCCAGCGAGGAGACGTCAATCCACCCGTCTGCACGGTTCCCGTCACAGGAGACCAGATCTCCCAATTCTGGAAGCCGGTCCCGTAGCCACCGACCAACAACACTTCGCCGTTGCCCTCTCGATTGATCAACGTCGCCGTGTGATAAGCACGCGTGTTGGTCATGGCGGGAGCCGCTCGGAAAGTGTTGGAGATGGGGTCGTAGATGTCAACAGAACCCGACGCCTGGTTTCCATCCGTCAAGCCACCAAAAATGGCGATCTCTTCAGAAGGCAACACCACCGCAGCAGCAAACGCTCGCTTTTCACTCATAAAGGCGCTTCCGGCAGTTCCACCGGCGTTGGAAACGGCGGTAAAGGAGCCATTGGCGGGGTTGTAAATCTCGGCGGTATCCAGCATGTCCTCCACACAGGAAGGATCGGCCCAATCTTCACAGGTGCCACTGATTCCCGCACCACCAGCGATGAGCACGGAGCCGTCGAACATCTCCACGATGGTCGACCCCCAGCGCTCACCCCCTGGCTTGGAAGCCTGATCACCCTGGGCCAGATTGAACGTCGGGCCAAAGGAAGGGCTCGGAAGCATGTAGACATACCCGGTCTTGATGGCGTCGCCCTTGCCACGCTTCACGGAGCACGATTGCCCACGAGACACCGGGATCTGCCGCTGCTCGCCGGTTACGGTGTCCATATCCACCTTCAGGCACTCCACACTCACCGACACAAGCTTGTCGAAGGGGAGCGACTCAAGCACGGCTTCTTTGTCAACGTAGCTGACAACGGTACAATCTTGCGTCTTGCCGTCGTCGACGTCGTAGCAGATCTTAACCAGATCGCAGTTGGCAAAGGGGTTCAAGTCCGGGAAGATAGCCGCGGGAGGACCAAACACGCTCACCAGGAGCCCTTGTTCCGACCCACCATCACCGCCACAACCAGGAACGGTCGCCAGTGCCAACGTTGCAACTGCCCAAAGAATGGGGATTATCCGTTTCCCTTTTGTCATCGTTTCAACCTCAAGCCACTACCAACGAACCGTGGCGTTGTACTTCGAACCACCATCAGAACCACTCAACTGATCGTACAGAAGCCAGCTTCCGCCACCGATCAGTGCCGCCCCAACTCCGATACTCGTCCAGAACCACCACTTCCCGGTGATCTTGCCGTTATCGTCGTCGTCGTCCTCACCACCGGGAATCTTGCTCGGCACCGCGTAAGGGTTGGCCGCATTCCCGTTGTCGTCATCGCCACCAGCAAAGATGGAGGACAACTCACCCAACTCTTCGTCCCTGTTGGTTCGAGAGGGGAGAACCGGCTCTTCCTTCTCCACTTTACGGGGAGTTACACGCACCGTCGTTTCGGGAGTCACAACCTTCACCGGAGGAGTCTTCTCTTCGGGCGTCGCAACCTTCTCGGGTGTTTCCGTCTTTACAGGAACCGGAACCACCTTGGGCTCCTCGACCTTCTTCACATAAACTGCCGGAATGCCACGAACCGTCCGTTCCTTCGGGAAGGTCTTCAAGGCCTGAGCCAGATTCGCTTCGAGGAACAGAAGGTTCACTTGCAGGTTCGTCAGATTCTCATCGAAGGAAGCAGGCTCAACCTCGGCCAAGGCACTCCAATCCGCCTTGAACAGGAAGAGTGTAAGCTTCGTCCCCTTGCTCTCCTTTGAAACATAGCCGAAAAGCAAGTACGGAACCTGGGCCTGGTCGGCAAAGTCCTTCGCCTTGCGAGAGAACTCCACCCCAAAATCACCCGTCTTGGCATACTGGAATACGTCAAAAGAAAGCTGCTCCAGCTCACTCCCGGCGGTACGCTCCTGCTGTTCCAACTGGACCAACTCAGCGACCACCTTGGAGGTCCGGCCCGCCTTGGGAACACCGACCTTCTTGGCGAAGATCTTGTATCCGTCCTTGACCACCTGAATATAGTGTCGGCCTCGGTAGAGACCGTCCACATCAATGCCAGCCTGGTCACCGGCGAGCTTCCCTTTGAGCAATCCATCCACAAACACCCTGGCGCCGTCGGCTGAGGTCGCCTCAATGCGCAGAACCCCGCCCTTGCGTTTCTCCATCTGCTTGCGCAGACGTTCAATGGCGTTCATGAAATCTGCAGGATACTTCTTCTTGTCCACGGCCAGGGTCGGGCGCCAGACAAGAACGTCCTTCAACAACTCTTCGCCGTCGTCCTTGTAACCGGCCATGAAGAAGGAAATGGAGAGCTGCAAAGTGGCATCCACCAGCTTGTCGTAGTCCCGAAGCTCGAGGTAGTGCTCTTCGTACAGATCTCTAGCCTGCGTCAGGGACGCAATGGCATCTCCATAGGCCTTCTTTACGAGGAAATCCTTGCCCTTCCAGAGGAGGTCGTCAGCTTCCTCAAGCCAGGGCTCGGAGACAGTGGTTGTCTTTCGCTTCTCTTCCACTGCCTTCTGGGTCTGTTCCTTCTTCAACTCCTTGTCTGTCACGATTTGAAGTTTGGAACTCATCTCAAACAAGGTGCTGAAATACTGCTCTACCTTGTTGAAAACCACGGTTGAAACATCGTCAGCTTTCACAAAGGAAAACACGTAAACTTTTGGCTTCCCTTTGGCCGCAGGTTGCGCTGCAGCGGTCACGGCAAAAATGAGCGCAAAAGAACCTGCGATCAATGCTGCCAACTGACGGGTTGCAAAGTACTTCCAAATACCGTCCATAATCTCCTCCCCAGGCTCAAAGAAATGGACCCCGAACCCAGAATATGGTAGACATATTCAGTATCAAATTCGGGAGCAGTCGTCAATGCTTTCTTTGGAAGCCCAATCACCCCCTCCCCCTGGAAACAAAAAGTCGTATTTCCGAGAGCTTGCGACTGTGATTGTGGCCTCCTGGCTGCTCGTTGCAGCCTTCTCGATAGCCCCTCGAATCGTCCCCGCTGCGGGATCCTTCTCTTCATTACTGATTGCTGTTACTTTTATATACCTTCCGGCCTTCGCACTCTGGCGCCGACGGGAAACTCTCGACAGCGTCGGTCTCTCAGTGCGAATACCCTGGAAAGGAGTCGGGGTGGCCCTCGTGGTTGCGGGTGTGGTCTTCCCATTGTTCTCCGTGGGATTCTCTTTTTACCAGCGCACGGTGTACGACCGGGAGGTCGCTCCGGGTCTGAGCAGATTGTGGGACTGGGGACCTGACCTTCGAGTGGACTCGCTCTCTCAAGAAATGCTCCCCACCGGCTTGGTCGCCGCTCGTCTTAGCCCCCGAGAGTTGACGCTGCTGAACAACACGCCACACCCTCTCCCTCTCCAATTTCAAAGCACCGGTGGAGAGGTGCTCTGGTTTCGAGGGGTCGTTACAAAGGACGGGGGGCGCTCTCGTGTGCCTGCGATCCCCAAAAAGAAATGGACCGTGGCTCCTGGCGCTTACATAGCTTTGGAAATTCAGTCTCCTCCAGATACGATCTTCTTGAAGTCAACGGTTCCCATCCAGGTGGGTCGCTCAGGGGACGTTCTGGAGAAGCCGGACGGATTGAAGCCCGGGCTGTCATGGATCTTGTGGATGTTGCTCATTCATCTGGTGCTCATCGCCTTCCCGGAGGAACTCTTCTACCGAGGATACGTGCAGACAAGGCTCCAGGAGTTGTGGCCCGCCAGATGGTCTTTCCTTGGAGGCAAATGGGGCTGGGCGGTGATCG
>CALFHQ010000959.1 GCA_937876385.1 uncultured Pseudomonadota bacterium | reverse complement strand
GGTCCGTCTCAATGGCATCCCGAATTTGCTCCTCATAGAAGAGTATGTCCTCGACCATGCGCGCTGAATCGAAGTAGGCAGCGGCCATTTCGAGGGTCTCCAGATACCTGGCCTTCAAGTCCGGATCCGACATCACCACCCGGAATAGGGCGGGCTTTCCGTGGCCCCATCCACATTCGGGTGTGACCAGGTCGCTGTTCTCCCCCCCCATTTCGAAGGAATAGTCGAGGTCCCAGGGAATGATGAGGCAGCCCCGAGTAGGATGGTTGTACAAGTGGAAGTTGACCCCACCCACGAAGAACCCATCCAGATGGGGGACCATGGCTTCGCCGGCCCATTCCAACAGGACTTCATCCAGGTCCACCAGCTCTTTCATCTCCTCCGCGGTGATGTCCTCTCGGAGTACGTTGTCTACATCGCTGACGTCCAGATCTGCCTCGTTGGTCTTCTTTTCCATGCGGAATTTCGGCATGCACTTGTACAAATTCCCTTCGTCGTCGGGGCCGAAGTTGCGCTGCAAGAACTCCTGATCGACGTGCTCGATATTGACGTACAAGCCGAAATACTCGCCATTGATGATGAGCTTTGCGTGGTTGACGCAGGGGGCCGGAATCCCCATTTGACGATAGAGGGACATGGCCAGGCGGTCGTGGAACAGGGTCTTGTCGCCGTGTGCGACGTCGAAGTTCAACTTCCTGAGGCCGTGGAATCGCCCCTTTTCGTCAACCTGCTTGAAAGAAACATTGAACTGCATTTTCGGGTCTGGCCACCAGTGGTAGGGGTTCCCCCGAAGTCGGATCATGGCATCCGTGTAGACCTCGTCGCCGTAGCGAAAGGACTTCAGCGGCACATAGGTCTTCGGCTCAATGGCCTCCGGGCCCAATTTGTACCATTCCACAAGCTGTTCCCACTGCGCATCTTCAATCTCAATTTCAAACACAGGGATGAAGTCAGGGTCATAGATATCGGCGCAGGGCAGGGGGAGTTCGACTCCGTCCCACTTACTGGAGGTCCCGTCTGGAGTCGGCAGGTCTACGGCATGAATGTCAGGTTCCAGGAAGGTCCAGTCCGTTTTCCCGCCATCTTCCGCGGGGACTGAAGGGGAAGAGCAACCCAAGCACACAGCCGCAAGCAGAAGAATTGCCGAAAATCGGAAGCGTAAGGGTGCCTTCATGATCTCCTGGGGTCGAAGTAGGCAAACGACCCCAATGCCAGCCGCTTCCCCTCTCCGCCCTTTCAGGAGTAGAAGAGAAGTTGAGATGTGTCAACTTCTCTCCACCAACCGGCCGAACCTAAGTCAGAATCTCCCGGGGTGACGACGACGCCAGATGCTCTCCGGCGATGTATGCGAAGGTCAGGGCCGGGCCGATGGTTCCACCGCCGCCACCGTAGCCGGCTCCCGGGCCGCCCACGCCGGCTGAGTTGCCTGAGGCATACAATCCGGGGATGATCTGGCCCATGGGATTCAAGACTTGCGCATTCTCGTTGACCCTGGCTCCGCCACAAGTTCCCAGATCGGCCGGGGCGACTTCAACGCCGTAGAACGGTCCGCTGTCAAGGGGAGCCAACGTTGATCCATACTCGGTATCGTAGGCGCTCTCTCCTCGATGGAAATCGGGGTCTTCACTGAGCAAAGCAAACTCGTTGAACCGCTCCACGGTGGCCACCAGGGCATCCGCATCCAACCCCAGCATGGGCGCCAGTTCTTCGAGAGTATCCGCCTTGAAGACCCCCTCGGTCGCGTTGGGCTTCACCTTCTTGTCGGAGATCATGTAGGCAGGCAGGTTGGCGCAAAGCAAGTCCCCCCAATTCTCCCAGGCAAAGAATGGACGCCAGGCCGAATCGTAGTCGGACGCCTCGTTGTAGAATCGACGGGCGTGGCGATTCACCGTGATACAACCCGGGCTCCGGCGTTGCACCATGTGCTTGATGGTTCCAGGTTGGCCATCGGCATGGAGGGATTTCGTGTCTTCCACGAAGACCACCCCGCCCCAACACTCATTGAGATTTCGCAAGTCGGCTCCGGCCATCTGGGCCAACCGCAGTCCATCTCCAGTGTTTCCCGGGTGGCCGATGGTGTAGGCCGTGGGGCCTCGAAGGTAGTTCGCCTTCAATTCAAAATCCCAATCAAATCCGCCCGAAGCCAGCAGAACCCCTTTGCGTACCCCGATCCAAAGAGGGCCGTCAACACCCTGTGCGATGACTCCCAGGACTTCTTGCGTTCCATCATCCAACAGTCGTGTGACCAGACGAGTGACGGGGGTCTCCAGGAGGACCTCACCCCCCGCTCCTTCGAAGGCTTCCAGGAGCCCATCCACAAGCTCCGGTCCCACGCTCATGGTCTTTCCCGGAATTTCCGGTTCAATGCTGCGCCCCTTGACTCGGGCTCCAGGCCACTCGGGGTGATAGTCACCCAGGAGTGGGGCCACATGCCACGACCAGGAGCAGTGCTTCCCGGTGAATGCAATCATTTTGGGACCGTTGTCCACGAACGCCTCGATGAGGGCGGGGTCCGCCTGCCCACCTCCCAACTGTTCGAGGTATGTCACGGCGTCGTCTCGGTTGTCCTCGTACCCGGCAGAGGGCATGGCGGGATTGTTGGGAATCCAGGCAACCCCGCCGCTGAGCCGGGTGGAGCCTCCGGTGGCCGCGGTTTTCTCAAGAACCAACACCTCGTCTCCCCCTATTGCCGCGGCCAAAGCGCCGGCCAGTCCGGTCCCGGAGCCCACCACCACAACATCCACGATACGGTCCCAGGTGATGGCAGCGGATTGCCCCGTCGCATCGTCCAAATTGCCAGCGACATCGGACTGAGTTCCCTGGATGCACGAGTCCTCGGTGTCGCATCCGGCCAACACTCCCAGCCCCGTCGTCGCTGCCAGACCCATCGCTGCCTGGCGAAGGAATTTTCGACGTGTTGTTCCCTTGTTTTCCACTTTCGATTTCTTCTTCATGGTTGCTATTCCCCCAGTAAGTATCAAAACACTTGGCTGTCATCGGATTGAACGTTCCCCGCACCCTGAGAGCCTCTGTTCGGCCTTCGTTTCTTGACGAACAGCTCGATCTTTGGACAATAGAACCCATGCCTTGGAGGAGAACGATGAAACGAGTACTTCTGACACTGTTCGTGATTTTCGGTCTGTGGGCTTGCGGCTCCGGTGACGACTCCAATTTGGACGCAACGGACACAACGCAAACTCAGGATGGGGTGACATCCACCGACACGACGACTCAAGATTCGGTATCCAAGGATCTGGCCGGTATTGAGGATGTGGATGCATTTACGGGGGCCACGGGGCACGCCGAGCCTCTGGTGGAGAGTCACTCGGGCTGGAAGAACCCGACTTGCTGGACGTGCCATGAGGCTGACACCCACAACGAAGGGCTGGACCCTTACTTGTGCGCAGACTGCCATGGCACCAACGGAGCCCCGGCTGGACACTCGGATTCCAACACCTGCAACACCTGTCATGACGAACCCCACGGGGCAGAAGGTTTCCCTGTCCCGTTGTCGTGCAAAGCCTGCCACACAAAGTAAGCAGCGCGGCGATTCATCAAGCTCCACAGACAAACTCGAAGTAGTCTTCCCCTTCGGTGACCGGCTTCACCCAGTCCTTTATGAGGAGCTCGTTCAAGTTGGCCCCGGACAGGTTCACCTCGTCCACTTCGCCCAACTCCAGATAGCGAGCCATCTGAATGGCCTTCACTTCACTTTCCTTGAGTCCCATGATTCGCATAGCGGTGGCGTCCATGGCGACGAGGTCGTCGCTGGCCAGAACCGAGTACGCTTGGGCTTCGTTGCGCAACTTGGTGTGGATGGTGATTCCGTCGTTCACGGGTGCCGTGTGTGGCCCCGTCCCTTCCAGGCAGATGGTTGCATCCAGAATGGAGAAATCCTGGAATCCCTCGTCCCTTCGGTACTTGTGGATGTCAACGAAGGCGCCGGAGATTCCGCAGCCGTCCACCCCGTAGGCCACGGTATCTTTGTAGGCCAGATGGGCCCAACATCGTGAGATATCGTTGCCGTGAATGTGGGAAGAGATCACTCCGACGTAGTTCTTCATTGACGCCGTCATCATGGCAAACGTGTGGGTCTTCATGACGGGCATCGAGATGACATGGTCTGCTTCGGCGAAGGCTCGGGCCACGAAGATGCCATCCTTCATGTTTTCGTGTTCCGAGGCGCTGGGGAGGGCCTTCCAATCGTTCACCTGATTCAAACAGAGAAGCTCCAGTCGGTTCTCGCCATATTTGCTTTTCAGCCAATCGGCCCCGGCCTGCAGGTTGGTGGCGCCACCGATGACCGTTCCTTCGTTGAATTTCAGAACGTCCCACTCCCAACTTTCCTTCTGAGCCCCTTCTCCGATGATGACTTTGGCAGCACCCGCTTCGAGACACTGCTCGGCGACTGCGATGACCAATTCCGGTTTCGTGCACTCCCCGATGGATGGGTCGAACTGGCATCCGAAAATTTCCAGCCCCAGGGTTACGAAGTTCGGCTTGATGAACACCGTGGAACCGGCCAGGTTGGTTCCTGTGATCCCCAGATTTTGGGCAGCTTCCACCCCCATGCCGTAGAAGTCCTTCACTCGTTGTCCCAGGCTGGCATATATGGTCGAGCCGGCGCGGCGCACAATTTCTTCTGCCTGGTCACCCCGCATGAAAGTGTCGGGAATAAAACCGGAATCCGCTACGACGTCAGAGACTGACTTCTCTCCTCCATTGCTCCCACAACCCCACTGAATGAGCCCGGGGGTCATTACCCCCAGAACTGCCCCGGCACTTCTCTTCAGGAATCGCCTACGACACATCTTCGACATGGGAGCCTCCAGATTTGACCTGCATGATAGTCCAATGGCCAGACCACTTTACCAAGTTTTCGAATCCTTCACAAAGCCAACATTCCCCTCAAGGGATCATTTTCTCTTTTGGGGGGCAGGAGGAAGTGGTCAGATGATGTTGCGGCGTTTGCAGACATCTCGGAGGACCTGGACGGTTCGCTCGATTTCCTCCTTTGTGTGGGCCGATGTGACGATGAAGCGCAGGCGCCCCTCGGTGGGTCCCACCGCTGGATAGATGACGGCGATGGTGTAAACGCCAAGCTCGAAGATCTCGGTGGTGACCGCCAGAAGTTGGTTCAAGTCGTCAATGAATACCGGAACCACCGGGCTCTTGCTGGTTCGAAGGTCGAACCCTTCGGCAAGAAGAAGGGAGCGAAAGTAGGCGTTGTTTTCGTGGAGTCTTCGGGCGGGCTCCGGGTCGTGCTCGATGATATCGAGGGCCGCCAGAATCGCCGCAGCATCGGCAGGCGTGAAGCACGCCTGGAATAGGTACGGTCGAGCGTTCCAGGTGAGGAGCGTCTTGAACTTGGGGTCCATGGCGACGAATCCGCCCACTGAAGCGGTGGCCTTGGAGAAGGTGGACATGATGAAATCTACGTCATCCAGCAGTCCCAACTCCTGACAGTATCCCCGCCCCCCGTCGCCGTAGAAGCCGAAGGTGTGCGCCTCATCTACGTAGAGGAAGAAGTTGTATCGCTTTTTCAGCGCAACGATTTCTTTCAAGGGTGAAAGGTCGCCGCTCATGGAGTAGGCGGATTCCACGATAACAAAGACGTTCTCGAATTCGTCTCGGTAGCGTTTCAGCTTGTCTTCGAGGTCGGCAACGCTGTTGTGCTCGAAGGGAAGAATCTGGGCTCGAGACGCTCGGCAACCGTCCACGATGCTGGCATGGTCTTCTTTATCCAGAATAATCGTATCCCCGCGC
>CALFHQ010000958.1 GCA_937876385.1 uncultured Pseudomonadota bacterium | reverse complement strand
TTCATCTTTCCTGTCGGCATTCCCCAATGCGGTGACCTTGACGCTCAAAGAATAGAGGGGGCAGGATAAGCATGGTTCAGGACAAGCTAACCGTTTCGGTCGAGGAAGAGATCCGTGGTTCATATATGGACTACGCGATGTCGGTCATTATCGGTCGAGCCCTCCCCGACGTTCGGGATGGCTTGAAACCCGTTCACCGACGCTCTCTCTTCTCAATGCACGAACTCAAAAATACCTGGCAAAGCTCCTACAAAAAGAGCGCTCGAATTGTCGGTGATGTCATCGGTAAGTACCACCCTCACGGGGATCAAGCCGTTTACGACACCATCGTTCGAATGGCCCAGGACTTCAGCATGCGCCACCCCCTCGTGGATGGGCAGGGAAACTTCGGCTCCGTCGATGGTGACCCCCCGGCAGCCATGCGTTATACCGAAGTTCGAATGTCTCGACTCGCCAGTGAAATGCTGGCCGACATCGAGAAGGAAACCATCGATTGGGCGGACAACTACGACGGCTCCCTCCAGGAACCAACGGTGCTCCCCGCTCGATTCCCAAACCTCCTGGTGAACGGCTCCTCCGGAATTGCCGTGGGTATGGCGACGAACATCCCCCCTCACAACATGGGAGAGGTGCTGGACGCAACCCAGGCACTCATCGATGACCCCACCCTGGATGTGGAAGACTTGATGACGTTCGTGCCGGGCCCCGATTTCCCAACTGGGGGATTCATCTTTGGCACCGAGGGAATTAAAGACGCCTATCGAACCGGGCGCGGACTCGTTCGAATGAGAGCCAGAGCGGCCATCGAACGCAATGAGCGCACCGATCGAGAATCGATCATCGTCACCGAACTGCCCTACCAGGTCAACAAGGCCAAGCTCATCGAAAAGATCGCCGGGCTGGTCAAAAACAAAGACCTCGAAGGAATCTCAGACATTCGAGACGAGTCGGACCGTGAAGGAATGCGCATCTTCATCGAATTGAAGAGAGACGCCATTCCTCGAGTCGTGCTCAACAAGCTGTTTGCGCACACCGCCATGCAGAGCACCTTCGGAATTAACAACCTGGCCATTGTGGGCGGGCAGCCGAGGGTCCTGAACCTCAAAGACATGTTGCGGGCCTTCGTCGATCACCGCCGAGATGTGGTGACACGACGGACCATCTTCGAGCTGAGAAAAGCCGAGGAAAAAGCCCATCTCCTGGAAGGCTACGTCAAAGCGCTGGACCACCTGGATGAAATCATCCAATTGATCCGCTCTTCTGCAAGCCCCGAAGAAGCCAAAAATCGATTGATTTCAGAGTTCGAGTTCTCCGCTCGCCAGGCCCAGGCAATTCTGGACATGAGACTCCAGCGCTTGACCGCCATGGAACGAGAGAAGATTCTCGAAGAATACCGAACCATTCTGGCCGAAATCGATCGTCTCAAAGAGATCCTCGCCAAGGAATCCGTACTCCTGGCAGTGATCTCCGAAGAGCTTCGAGTGGTCAAAGAACAATACCAGAACCCCAGACGCACCGAGATCGTCCCGCAGGAAGGGGAGATCTCCATCGAAGACCTCATTGCCGACGAAGAGATGGTCGTGACGGTGTCCCGAGAAGGGTACATCAAGCGAACCTCCATCTCCGAATATCGCGCCCAGCGTCGAGGTGGACGAGGAAAGCGTGGGGTGACAACGAAGGAAGAAGACCTGGTCAACCAGCTCTTCGTCGCCAGCAACCACACCACCCTGCTCATCTTCACCGACTTTGGAAAGTCGTACTCCATCAAGGTTTACGAAGTTCCCATGGCCGGACGAAATGCCAAGGGAAAACCCATCGTCAACCTGATCCCCACGGAGAAGGAAGAACGGGTTCGGTCGGTGCTGCCAATCCGTGAGTTCAGAGAAGATACGACCCTCGTGTTCGTGACCCGCTCTGGACTCGTTCGAAGAACCCAGACCATGGCATTCAGCCGCATCCGCAGCAACGGACTCATCGCCATCAACCTCATGGAAGGGGACGATCTGATTGCCGTGGAACAGATGGATGAAACCGACGATCTGCTGTTGGTGACCTCCCACGGTCAGTCCATTCGCTTTGAAGGGGCGAGCCTTCGAATCCTCGGTAGAAATACTCGAGGGGTCAAAGGGATCAACCTTCGAAAGGGCGATGCAGTCGTGGGCGCCTCCGTGCTGCCCAACGACGAATGCGCCGTTTTGTCTGTGACCAGCAACGGCTTCGGAAAGCGAACCGACGTTTCCGAGTACCGAAAGCAGTCCCGAGGCGGATACGGTATCATCACCATCAAGGCCAATGAGCGAAATGGCCAAGTGGTTGGAATTCTTCAGGTAACCGACGAAGACCAGATTCTCATGGTGACTTCCTCCGGGAAGATCATCCGGACTCGAGTCAACGAGATCTCCATAATCGGACGAAATACCCAGGGGGTGAAACTCATCAACCTGGACAAGGGAGAGACCGTTCTCGCCCTCGAACGAGTCATGGATACCGATGACGAGGAAGAAGACGAAGAGGTCTCCGAAGAAACACCGGAAGTCGGCGCCCGATTCCATTCCGAGCAGGTCCTTCGAAAGGACGTGGAAGTTGAGGAAGAGGAAGAAGAAGACGTCGCCCCAGAAGGTGAACCCCCCGCTTAAATCTCACACTTCAAGACCCATTGCAGCCCTGTCGCACAGAATGTGCGCGTCTGGATGGTCCAGCAACACGCTGGCCGGAAAATCTGGGGTGACACTCTGGAGCGAAAGCAGCGATGCAATTGCCGGAACCTTGCTCTGGCCCGTGGCCAGAAGAATGATCCTGCGAGCGGACATGATGGTGCCGATTCCCATGGTAATAGCCGACGTCGGTGTCCGGTCGAGGTCGTCGCCAAACAGGTAGGCGTTGGCCTTTCTCGATTTCTCCGTCAGTTGCCGAACGCCGGTGCGGCTGTCTAGAGGGGTGCCCGGCTCGTTGAAGCCGATGTGGCCGTTGAGTCCGATTCCTAGAACCGCGAGATCCAACCCCCCCGCCGCAGCGATTCGCTCCTCGTATGCCTTCGCCTCCACATCGGGAGCGTCGGTCACGGCACTGAGGGAACAGAGGGCCGACGGAGGCAAGTTGACCGTGCGCAGAAACCGAGATTCCAGGAAGTAGCGGAAGGAAGACTCATGGTCGATGTCCTTACAG
>CALFHQ010000957.1 GCA_937876385.1 uncultured Pseudomonadota bacterium | reverse complement strand
ACCAAACACGCCGGCTGCAGATCCAATTGAAGAGTGACTCCCGCCGGCAGCGCCGCTCTGGCCACCGTCATCGCTGTTTGTACCAATTGAGAGAGGTCCACCTCCTTTGATGGGGTTCTAGCCTGGCGAGCGAAGACGAGGATCTGTTCCACGAGGTCACTGGCCCGCTGGATGCCGCCAGTGAGACTCTCCAAGGGAGGATGGGCCTCATGGTCAGGGGGCAACATCCCTTTGGCGATGTCTGCGTAAGCAAACAGGTATCCCAGGATGTTGTTGAAGTCGTGGGCAATCCCACTGGCCAGAGTCCCCAGAGAATCCAGGCGGTGAATGCGAGCCAACTGCTCCTCCAAAGCAGCATTCTCAAGGGCCATTCTTCGAGTCTCCGTCTGATCCACAAGCACTTCGATGGCCCCCAACAACTCTCCGTCCCCTTGAAGAAGAGGGGCTGCGGTGGAGAAGAAAAACGTCTCGAACTGCGCCCCGCAAAGAAGGGTCTCCCCCTGCGCCACAGACATCGACTTCATGGCTGCACAGACCAGCGGCGGGTGGTTTTCCTCGTCTTCAGGTTGGGTGGAACGCAAGCCGGCGGATTCCAGAATGGTCAGATAGTCTTGCCCCAACAGCTCGCTTCGAGGACGACCCAGAACTCGGGCCAGCGCCTTGTTCACGAAACGCACCCGGCATGAAGCATCCACCAGCACCAGGGGAGCCGGCAGCAGGTCGAGGTGGGCCACGAAGGAGTCAACCAGCGAGTTGAGCTGCTCTACCAGATCCCGGAAGTCGGTGCCCAACTCCGAGGGAACCTCCCGGACGGTCAAATCCCCTACAAGCACTTGGCGCCCGAGGCGTCCCACGGCTCCGGTGAGTTGTCGAATCTGAGATATGATGAAGGCGGAAATGAGGAGTCCCAGTGCCACCACCAGAATGACACTCAATCCCAGAAGATAGAGCACCTGGCGGTTGAATGCTTCGTCGATTTGCTGCTCGATTTCCCCGGCTTCAATCTCTGCTACCAGGGCCCAGATGCCCTTTCCAACCGAAAGCGGTGAGTAGGCAGAAAGGGCCATCTGCCCGCGGTAGTTGGTGGAAACCGTTGTGCCTTCATCCCCGGCCAACGCCCTGGCCACGGGAAGGGTATCGATTCCCGATTCCTCCAGGGAATTGCTGAAGGACGCTGTCACCGAGTGCCCCTCCGGATCCAAGCTGGCGTCGGAGCGCATACGGTGATCAAAGCCCACCAGGTAGGTCTCTCCGGTGCGACCCATTCCCGCTCGGACGGAGAGAATCTCGTTGATTCCGTCCAGCCCG
>CALFHQ010000956.1 GCA_937876385.1 uncultured Pseudomonadota bacterium | reverse complement strand
GCCGGTGAGGGTTTCCTGGAAGTGCCCACCGAACCCCTCTGCGACCTTCTTCGTGAGGGGAGAGGAGACCACCGAGCAGATGGCCAGTTCGTTGCCCGTGAGGGTGCCCGCATCCTGACGGCTCAGGAGCAAGTAGTAGAGCATTCCGGTGCCAATCTGGTTGCCGGTTAGAAGTTGGTACTCCCCTACTCCGGTTTTGACCGCTGCTCCAATGCGGTCTGCGTCTCCGTCGGTGGCCAGTGCGATATCCGCGTCGATTTCCTTTGCCAGTTGCAATGTTCTGGCCCAGGAATCCGGGCGCTCTGGGTTTGGTCCTTTGAGTCCCGCAAACTCGGGGTCTGGGTCTCGCTCGGACTCGACCACGTGGACGTCGGTGAATCCGGATTTCTTGAGGACCTTGGAGACAAAGGGGTATCCGGTGCCGCCCAGGGGGCTGTAGGCAATTTTGACGTCGGTTTCTCCCCGCACGGAAGCGGTCTTTGCGGCCCAGTCGATGTAGCTGCTTCGGGCGTCTTCTCCGAGGTTCACCAGGAGTCCTTGTTTGGAAGCGCTCTCCAGGGAAGTGAGGGGAACTTCTCCGTATTGAACCAACGACATGGCCTCGGCGATTTCCGAGTCCATGGGGGAGACAATTTGGACTCCGGTGTGGGTGTACACCTTGAATCCGTTGTACTCTTTTGGATTGTGGCTGGAGGTCACCATGATCCCGGCGCCGGCCTTGAGTCTTCGCACCGTGTAAGGAACCAGCGGCGTTCCCACGAGGGTATCGAAGAGGTAGCAGGTGAGTCCCTGGGCGGTGATGGCCCGGGCGGTAATGGCCGCGAATTCCGGGGACATGTGTCGGCAATCGTATCCCACCACAATGCCTCTGTTGGCCTCTTCAGGGTGGTGGTCTACCAGAGCTCGAGCCACACCAAAGGCAGCCCGAGCCACGGTGTAGATGTTCATGCGGGTGGTTCCGGCACCAAGAATTCCCCGAAGACCTGCCGTTCCAAATTCCAATTCGGCCCCGAAGCAGTTGATCAGTTCGGTGGGGGCGGACAGATCAAGAAGGTCGTCCACCGCCTCTCTGGTTTCGGCATCGAAATGTTCTGAGAGCCATCGGCGCGCTCTCTCTGTCGCAATTTGCTGTAGTTCTCGGCTCACGGGTACCTCCCGGGTGATCAAGGTTCGGATTCCGGCGTCGCCGGGACCGATGAGTCTGCCCCTTTTGGGAACAAAAGTCACGCGGTGCCTTCTCTTGACACGTGCGCCCGCGAGTCCGTATTGTGTTTCGTTGCCATTCTGGAGGTTTCTATGGTTGCTCATTTTCGTGCGTTGATGCTCCTGGTTGTTGCGGGTTTGATGGGGATCTGTTCGCTGGCTTACGGGGCGTCAGTGGACGTGCGTGTGCTTGCATCCACACCCGACGAAACCACCCTGGAGATTGTGGTCAACCACTATGCGCTACAGCCGGTGGCCTTGCAGGATGGGGACTACCAGCGAGTGGAGATGGGACTCCCGTCCGCTTCTGCTGCGGGCACCCCGGAGCTTCCGGTGTGGGCTCGATATGTGGGAATTCCCTATGGAGCATCCGCTTTCGTG
>CALFHQ010000955.1 GCA_937876385.1 uncultured Pseudomonadota bacterium | reverse complement strand
GGATGATGGGGACGTCAAGAAGGCTCAAGGGTACTTCAGAGAAGTCCGGGACCTGTACAAACGCTCTGGAGCCAAGCCGAAGACCAAGGCCGCTGCTCTCGTGGCCGAGGCCTCCTTCCGCCTGGCGGAGAGTAGATTCTCGGAGTACGCTTCCATCTCCATTGCCGGCAGCTCACGGCAACAACGAAAGGCTGGTCTGGACAAGAAGAAGAAGCTGGAAGAACTCATTCAACAGTATGAAACGATTACGGACTTCGGAATTCCTGAGTGGGTCGTGGCCGCACAATACCGAGAGGGAATGCTCTGGAAGGATCTCGCCGTCTCATTCGGCGATGCACCCTATCCCTCAGACCTGCCCCAGGACAAAGAATACATCATGCAGTACAAAATCCAGATCTCCGACCTTCGAGCTCAGTTCGAAGACCAGGCCCGAGAAATCTGGAGATTCGCTATGGAAGTGGCTCGAAAGACAGGAATCAACAACGAGTGGACTTACAAGACCCTCGTGGAACTCAACAAGTACGGTGCTGAGCGCCAGCGTTTCCCGCTGTACCGAGATTTGA
The DNA here is from genome assembly GCA_937876385.1 of uncultured Pseudomonadota bacterium. GTDB lineage: Bacteria > Myxococcota_A > UBA9042 > CAIXZC01 > CAIXZC01 > CALFHQ01. The sequence goes on along the minus strand of CALFHQ010000955.1, from coordinate 1,021 downwards.
AGAAGTTCGAAGCGGGAACGCCTTTGCTGAACTTCCCGCTGGGAGAATAGGATGACACGGAGCTTTCCACATCTGCTTGCCCCCGTTCTAGGCCTCGTCGCAGTCCTGGCGTTGGGGTGTGCCACCGTGCCAAAGCCGAAGACGGGGCAGGAAGGTTCAGCCGAAACGGAAACCACCGAGGGAACAGAGACTGCGCCGGAAGGAACCCCCGAAGTCGCTCCCGAAAGTCCCGAAGTCGTACCTGAAGAAGCTGTCGTCGAGGAGACCCCTGCAGAGGTAGAAGAGGCCCTTGCTGCCGCGCTGGAAACCGGTGATTGGGATACAGCAGAGACGGCACTTCGAGCAAGTGTGTCTCGAGAACCTCGTGCACCCCAGGTGAGATACAAACTCGCCGTCGTTCAGACCCGACTGGGGAAACTCGATGAAGCCCTCCAAAACGCCCGTGCTGCCTTTGAACTGGACAAGAAGCTGGTGCTGGCCGCTCGTCTAGCCCTCTCCATCTATGCGCGCATGGACAAAGCAGAGCAGGGCATGCGTTTTGCAGAGGATGCTGCCGGGTCCGATCCAACAGATGTCAGTGTGCAGAATCTCAGAGTCGCGGCCCTTATCATGGCCGGACAGCACCTGAGAGCCATCGAAATGGCACGAGACCTCCTCAAGAAGGACGAGGTCAACGTCGATATCATGAAGAATCTGGCCATCGCCTATTTCATGATGGGCCAGCACAAGACAGCCGAATATGTCTTTGGAAGAGCCTCGAAGCTCACCGAAGGGATGAACGACCCCGAGATTGCCTACTATCAGGCACTCATCAAGCACCGTACGTCGAAGGACAAGGCAGCCATTGTGCGAGCCTACCAAGCCGTCCTCAAATTGAAACCAGACTTTGCAGAGGCTCACAACAACCTCGGCCTCCTCTTTTACGAGACTCGAAACTACCAGGCGGCCGCCGTCTCCTTTGCCAAGGCCCTTCAGTACGCCCCGAGCTACCGAGAAGCCAAGTTGAACTGGGCCAACGCCC
>CALFHQ010000954.1 GCA_937876385.1 uncultured Pseudomonadota bacterium | reverse complement strand
CCAGCAGTTGCGGGGCGTGCATGTGATAGAACCACTCCGAACCTTCCGCCAGGCTGAAGTCCCCGTTCTCCCCCATGATCCACTTCCGTTCTCCGGTCTTTCGGTCCACCTTGATCAGCCAATCCAGATGCCGCGCCGACAGGATGAAGGAATCGTCACTGGAATCGTAAACGAGCCCGTTGCTGTGCATCCAATCTTCCGTTCCCCCTTCAACCTCCACGAACTGATCCCAGAAGGGAACGAAGAAGTCCTGTTTGAACACCTGGGGGTCGAGAAAATCGAAGGCGCTCCAGCGATGCACCATCTCTCCTTCCCGGGTAAACTCGATGATCACGTCCCCGGCCACATGCCGGGTCACCGTCTCGCCGTCCTCTTCATAGTCCACATCTTGTATTTCCACTCCGATGGTGGCCAGGTTGCCCCCGGGCAGTTCGATGATGTCATGATGAATTCCGGGGACGTCGAAGAGGTCGGGAGACCACGTCTGGATCTCGTTTCCCAGGAGATCCACCTCCCGAGCGCCGGCGAGTCCAGCCAGGTGGAGCAGATTGCCCTGGCCATCCAACACAAAGGCTTCCAGAAGTTCGTCGGGATTTCGGTAGTACCAGATGACCTCTCCTTCGGAATCAACGGCCAGTATGACCCCGGGGGTTTCCGTGAGAGGAAAGGAGATGACCATGGAGCTGAACAGGGTGATTCCCGGCTGCATTCGAGCCGGCTCTCGAGTCAGGACCTTTCTGGATGGAAAGACACCGGAGGGTATGGCGCCCGTTTCGAAGGTCAAGGACTCGACAGCACTCGATGCTACCCCCGTCGGGTCGGTAGCAGAGACCTCCACCGTGTAGGTGCTCTCGGGGCGCATTCCCAAAAGCGGGAGAGCGTGTTGTGTGCCCACTTCATGGAAACGGACGATGCGTCCCTTCCCTTGTGAGTCCAGGATGGTCAACACCCCAATGGCTGGCAGATCTGTGGTGAATTCCACGGTTCCGCTGAGCTCATTCCCCGGATTTTGAACCATGGACAACCCAACGATCTGCGGTGCTGCCGGGGACACCTCAGTTGCATCGAGGACTTCCGTGTCTTCGGCATCCACTCCAGGGTTGGAACCCCCGGACGAACACCCCGCCATGAGGAAGGCCATCGTCATCAAAATCGTCCAAACCGTCGTCCTCACGTTCATTCTCATATTCTCTTCAAACTCCATCCAATGGCCTCGGCTCCCGTCAAGAAGGTACCCAAGGCTCCATGGGTTAACGGTTGTCCAGCATGCGAGCAAAAATCCCCCGCTCATCCCCGTCCTGGTCAAAACTGTACCACACCGCCATGACGTCGCCGTCCGGGGTAGATGCCAAAGAGGGGTCGCCCTGTCCATCGTACATTTCCACGTTCAAACGCCTGGGAGGCGGGGATGAATCGCTGGGGAGCACCCGTCGAAGGGTCACTTCTCCCTCTTCCTCGGGTCGAATCCAGTTCTCCCAGACAACAAGAATCTCTCCGTCAGGCGCCAGCAGAGGGCAGGGCTGGCAGTGGTTGTGAGACGCCGTAACGTTGACTCGCAAAGGCTTCCCTTGAGGTTTCCCCTCAGACGAGTAGTGCTGCAACCACACAGCGGACTCCCGGGTTCCCGACTCTCCGCGCCACACCACCAGCACCCCCATTTTTCCCGACGCCAGTCGTACTCCAAGAGCGTCCGCCTCCCGAGCCGCTCGCCCCACCACAAATTCATTACCAAAGGCCTCGCCGTCCTCCCGAAAGGCTCGAAGGACTGCGGCCCTTCCCGACTCTCCAGCGTTTCCCAGGGACTCCCAGGAGACCACATGCCCCCCGTCGCTCAGGCACACGACATCAGGGCTCGTCTGGTCAAAGTCGGCAAACTGGTTGATCACTTTCCCGGGCTCCAGCACTCTACCTGTGGCGGCATCCAACCTCGCTCTGTGGATGTCCTTGTTCCCTTTCCCGGCGCCGCTCCAAACGATGATCATTTCAGAAGCGCAAATGGCGACGTGAGGGTCAGTAGCGCTCTCCTCCGCCACTCTGGCTTCCCACCTCCTCACAAATCCGCCGGCGTTCACTTTCGACGAAGCGGCCCAAATCCCACCTTTCTCTCTCCCCTTTGTCTGCCAAACCACCCCAATCCATTCCCCTTGGGAGTCCACATCCGGGTTGCAGGAATCCCCCTCGCCCTCAGACCAGACAAAATCCCGCGTCAAAGCCTCTCCACTGGACGAAAAACGCCGGGAGACGACCTGTCTGGTTCCCTTCACCTGAGAATCCCAGACAACCACAAAATCTCCTAAACCCGTAGCTGCCACCTCAGGATGGGCCTGGTCCCCAACCCCAATCTCGTTCACTTGGAACTCGCTCTTGCGACCAAAGGAACAGCCATCCCAGGGGGTCTCGTTTCCATCGTCACATTCATTTCCGTAGCACCGACCCTCACGGCAGGAAAGGCCCGTCTCGCAAACCCCGCAGAGGGTTCCGTCGACGAGTCTCCCACATTCCTGATGTGTGCAGATTTCCGGTGGATTCTTCCTTTGTGCGGGCGATTCCTCAGGGGGTGGAGGCGGGTCAGGGCGGGGCTCACCGGCACAAGACACCAGCAAAATCGCCACGATAATGAGATGAGACCCTCTCATGTTTCCCCCGAGCTAAACCTGGCCACTAGGCTACCGCGCCGAGGAACGATGAGCAATGGGGGTAAAATCACAATGGCGAGGAAATCAGAAGATTGGAAGCCAGATGGACGCCACAGTGGCGCAAGCTACGGGGATTGTCAGGTTGTCGTCGAGACGATGACTGAACAGTTCGGCCATGGTTCCCGCAAAGGCAACGCTGAGGGCCAGGGCCCACCGGGAAGACCACGGGAGCAGGGTGGGGTGGAGGACGGAGAGGACGAAAATACTGGCCGCCACGGCCAAGGCAAAGAACACCGAGGTCCCGATGACCGATTTCTGTCGATAGAGCTTCAGCTTTCCCCAACGCTTTCCGATGAGACTGGCTCCTGGATCGCCAAAAGCCAACGCCAGGAGTCCGATTTCCGCAGCAGGCTTCGAGAAGATGGCCACCAGAATGAGGGTGGCAAGGGTGTAGTAGGTTGCACCATTGGTTCGGTACATTTCCCTCGGGCGGGCGATGGGCGCAAAGACTTTCGTCACGAGAATCTGGTTCCAGGACGTGGAAAAGCGCCGCGAGATTTCCAGCGTCAACGCAACCACTGCGATAGCGCCCACCACCCAGAAACACTGAGACTAGGTCAAGAACACCTCGGCGAGGAGCACCGCACTGACACCCATGCCCACGTGGAAGATGCTTCTAGCGTAGTTCATCGGCTTGATGTGCTCGACGTGATCATGAAAATTGCTGGCCGTCTCCTTCCAGGTGCGAGCGGACTGAACCATGGCTTCATACCGGAAGCTCAACTGCTCGGTGACCTTCTTCATTCGGGAGGCTTTGGGGCGCTCTCGAAACTCGTGCATCCACACTTTGAGGTACTCCAGGAACTCTTCCATGGACTCGGAGACCCCCTGTCCACGGTTGGCCACTGCCGCGCGAGTAGAACCAATCAGTTCCTGAAGTTCCTGACAACGGTCGAGGGTAGCCTGGACCCAAGCACTGTCCTTCAGGCGCGGGCGCTGAATCGAGTTCATGAACACCTGCACTTCGCGCAGCATCGCTGCCAGAGAAGCGGTGGGCATATTGAAGGAAGCCGAAGATGACATGGTCCATACTCCTGCGGGATTCCACGCTCCCGCATGCGCTGACAGGCGATAACAACAACCAATCCCAAATTCAACGCGGGTACTATAGCTGTTGGAAGGACAAAATCCAACCACCCAATTCAAGATTCGACAAGAGGGCTAGTGCCCGCAGCCGTGTCCCTGGCATGTCCCATCCTGGGACACTTCCCCCAACTCTCCTTCCTTGAAGGCGACGAGGGTATCGAAGACGCTACCCGGTCTTGCCAGGTAGACTTTGATTCCGCTTTGCAGGAAACGATTCACCGCACCCCGACCGATCCCGCCAACGACGACAGCTTCGACGTTCAAACCCGCAATGAGCCCGACGGGGGCGCAGGTGCCGTGCAGAGAATGATCGTTCTCGTTATCCACTGGGGTGACTTCCTGGGTCTCTGTGTCCACAACGACATAGAGCGGCGCAGAGCCGAAATGCCCGTGAACCTGACTATCCAAACCTTGATTTGATGCTACCGGAATACACAATCGCATGATTTCTCCTCCCCTTCAAAGCCACCAATCCAAAAACTCCGACCGCCCCTCAGGCAAATGCCGTCAGCGGAGGCTTCCCCGACTACCCATCGACAAGGCCGAGGGTTTTCTGTCGCGGAGCTGATCGTGCAGAACATAATCTCAACGGGGGAAGTTGTAAAGCAGTGAGCCACGCCCTTTGGAGAACTATGCATTGCGAGTCCCGCAAGCCTTGTGGCATTATCGCGCACATTGCAGACGGTCATCACGCACATTGCAGACAGTCACATAAGGAGGAAGGGCGCATGAGAGTAGTGGCATTCAACGGAAGCCCGCGGGTACATGGGAACACCGAGATTCTCTTGAATACGGTGCTCGAGGTGCTGGAGCAGCACAACATATCCACCGAGCTCATTCACCTCGGAAAGCGGGCGATTCACCCTTGCGCCGCCTGCTACAAGTGCAAAGAGAACAAGAACGGGCGCTGCATTTTTGATGACGACGGCGTGAACGACTATGTCTCCCTCATCCACGAGGCGGACGGAATATTACTGGGGACTCCCACCTACTTCGCCGATCTCTCCGCACAGATGAAAGCCTTCATCGATCGCGTTGGAACGGTCACTCGGGCAAACGACTTCATGCTTCGCCACAAAGTCGGCGCAGGGGTCGTGGCGGTTCGCCGGGCCGGCTCCCTCCATGCGTACCATTCCATGAACAGCTTCTTTCTCATCAACGAGATGATGGTTCCAGGGGCCACCTACTGGAACCTCGGCATTGGACGAGATCCCGGTGATGTAGAGGGAGATGCAGAGGGGCTGGAGACGATGCGGAATCTGGGGGAGAACTTCGCCCTTCTCCTGGAGCGCATGCTGCACCAGTGCCCGGAAATTGAACCCGAGGACGCAGAAGCGGGAGAAGAAGGGGAAGAGGTCACTCCCGAATCTGCCTCTTGACTCCCCGGCGCCAGGCACCATGTTTCCCTACGGTGAGCCGGCACCTTCTCGGCCGGCCGAAACGTGGTTCGGATCCCACTGGGATCCAAAAGGAGCCGCGGCCACTCACGTCTGGAGGATATGGCTATGAGATCTTTTCTTATTGTGTTGACCCTTTCGTTGTTCGCCTTTGGCACCTCTTGCAGCAAGAAAGCTGACGAGAAATCCGCCTCGACCAAGGCAGAGGTCCCCGTGGTGAAGGGTGGGGGAGAGGCGCCGGACAAGTCTGTTGACTCGGCGGTCCCTGAAGCCGGGCCAATTCCCGACGAGTTCCTGGGGAGCGCGCAAGTGGACCCGGTGTGTGGGATGAAGGTTGAAGTAAGCAAGGACACTGCCCACTCCCATGTTGATGGAAGCTATCACTTCTTCTGCCGACAGGGTTGCAAGAACTCCTTCGACAGGAACCCCGACAAGTACCTCGGGAAGTAGCCCGCATCAAACCCACACGAGGGGCCGACCAGGCAACGCTCACAACCGGCGAAACGGGCCCTTGTCTATCTCGTATCGAGTCATCTTCCGAAGCAGAGTTCTTCGACTGATACCCAACAGACGCGCCGTCTTTGATACGTTGCCTCGAGCTTCCATCAAACCACGCTTCATGTAAGCGGTTTCCGTCTGTGCGATGGAACGCTCCACTGCCTGGGACAATGGCTGCGACAGATCCACGATGGGTTCGTTGCCCCCTGAGCCGTGCCCGTTGCCAGTGCCCAACCCTCCACCTTCGTCAGGATTCACCAGGGCAGCGAAATGCCGCCTGGTGAGCCTTTCCTGTCTACAAGTGAGCACGAGTCGCTCTGTCAGATTCTCCAGTTGCCGTACGTTCCCGGGCCATTGGTAGTCCTGGAGAGCATCGAGGAATCCTTCGCTGACCTCGGGCCTGGGCATGCCGTGGTGCTCGGACAACTGTCGACTGAAATGCCCAAAGAGGAAGAGTAGATCCTCAGGACGATCCCGAAGGGGAGGGATGGTCAATCGGATGACGTCCAAGCGATACAAGAGATCCTCCCGGAACCTGCCCTCCTTCACCCCCTCGTCCAGGGAAACCCCTGTGGCAGCGACGATCCTGACATCCACTGGGAACTCTTCCTCAGCCCCAACGGGGCGAATGCGACCCTCCTGCAGCACTCTCAAAAGACGATGCTGAGCCGACATGGGGATGTCACCGATTTCGTCGAGAAACAAGGTTCCTCCCTCCGCATGGCGAAAAAGCCCCCGCTTCTCTCGGGAAGCCCCGGTGAAGGAGCCTCGCTCGTGGCCAAACAGCTCCGAGTCCACGAGATTCTCAGGAACCGCCGCACAATTCAAACCGACGAACCGACCCCGACGGTTGGAGCGACGATGAAACGCCCGAGCCAACAACTCCTTCCCAGTCCCGGTTTCGCCAAGAATAAGCACCGAAGCGTCGGTTGCTGCCGTGCGTTCACAGGTTTCGAAGATGTCCCACATCGCCTGGCTGCGACTCATCAGCCCCTCGAACCTGAATTCCCTCGAGACACGCTCTCGAAGTCGCAAAAGGCGTGGCAGGTACTGCTGGGATTCGACGATTTCAGAAATGGAGCGAGCCACATCCTCAGGGTCTTCAAAAAGCAAGACGTCTCGAGCCCCTGCCGTCAAGGCGGTGCGCACGATTTCCGCCGTCCCTCCGGGGGACCAGACGATGACGTCGGTGAACGGAACCTCTCTACGAACCTTCGAGATGAAGGAAGCAAGTGCTTCCCTCTCCATACGCCCGCCCGGCACCACGCACGCGCGAGCCCCCAGTTGGTGCGCCGCTGCCAGCAACTCCTTTCCATCCTTAAAATGATGCGGCTCG